>JAAYFA010000353.1 GCA_012728445.1 Clostridiales bacterium
ATTGATGAAGATGCTCTCGATGACAAGGAATATACGGGCAGCATAATTAGCCTTTTAGAAAACGCTGAAACTTTTATAAAGAACAACTCCATAACTCGCTGGAATATTCGAGGCATGAATAGGATTGAAGAAAGCGATTATCCTCAAAAAGCAATCAGAGAAGCCTTGGTTAATGCGATTATACACAGAGATTACCAGATTACCGGATCAGAAATTCATGTTGATTTATACGATAACAGACTTGAGGTATCTTCTCCGGGCGGGATGATGGATGGTAGCAAAATCCAAAACATGGATTTGAAACATATTCATTCAATGAGAAGAAACCTGATTATCTCCGATTTGTTCGGCAGACTCAGGTTTATGGAAAGACGAGGCAGCGGCCTTAATAGGATAGTTAATTCATATTCTAACTGTATCGAAAAACCTCGATTTTATTCCGAGGATAATCAGTTTGTTGTAACTTTGCCAAATCAAAACGTCGGTGGCAGAATAGAAAGTACAGTTTCTGAAGAAGATAGTATACTTTCCGAGAAAGATAGTATAGTTTCTGAAGAAGATAGTATACTTTCCGAGCAAGATAGTATAGTTTCTGAAGAAGATATTATACAGGTGAAGAAAACTGCATCTTCAAAAATCAAAGAGCAAGTTGAATTTGAGACACGCATAGATGCTGTACTTCGTGATTCCACACTGGTTAAAACCCGAACAAATACAATAAAAATGTTTAAAAAGTTTGGTTATGGTTATAGCTTCAACAGGGAAAAAGTTGGCGAGTTGTTTAATGTGCAAAACGCTCGTGCATCTCAAATAATCAGTTTGCTAATCAAAAACAATATCATCGAAAGAAAACAGAGAGATGAATATTATTTTACAAAAGAATAATAATATTAATCAATTTTGCGGATGTGACCCCATGCCTACAAATTTTATTTGGCTAACCACCACAAATTTGCCTTTTTCTCCATTGCAACTGCAAACGTGATTCGCTAAAAATGTCCGAAAAATAGAGGTTCACAAAGTAATTGACGAAACACAAGTGTTGTTCGATAGCTTAATGAATGGTTACTTTTGGCAAGACCGACCTCTCCGTCAGGCTGCGGCCTGCCACCTCTCCTTACCAAGGAGAGGCAAGCACGAAGGCTGCTCCCTCCTGGCTCTCCTATGTTAGGAGAGCTGTCACCGCAGTGACTGAGAGGTAGACGTCCCCCCTCGCCCGCAGGCGACTGAGAGCTAGAAACAAACTAACACAACAAAGGACAAACCCATGAACACCCCCATTTATAACGCCATCATCCAACACAACAAAAAACACCGCTCGGCCTTCCATATGCCGGCTCACAAAGGCGCGGCGGATTGCTTGGCGCCCTTGGGTGATGCTTTAAAACTGGATATGACCGAAATACCGGATACCGGCAGTTTATTTGACGGCGAAGGTGCGACGGCTGAAGCGGAAAGGCTCGCGGCGGAACTGTTCGGCACCGCTGGCAGTTTTATGAGTGCGGGCGGTTGCACGCTTTGTATACAGGCCATGTTGCGCTTGGCTTTGCCCCGGGGCGGCAAAATCATCTGTGGCCGAGTTATTCATCGGGCGGCAATCAATGCCATGGCACTGCTGGACATTGCCCCTGTGTGGGTGATGCCGGACAACTCTGCGGGACCGGAATTTGCCGGCAGAATTACCGCCGACGCCGTTGCGGAGATGCTGGAGCAAAACCCGGATGCGAAAGCGGTTTATATCACAACGCCCGATTATTTTGGGGTGATGAGCGATGTGGCGGCGATATCTGCCAAGGCGAAAAAATATGATGTGCCCGTTATTGTGGACAACGCGCATGGGGCGCATCTGCAGTTTTTAGACCCTTCATTCAGTCCGTTAGCAAGGGGCGCTGCTATGAGTGCAGATTCGGCTCATAAGACCCTGCCTGTGCTCACGGGCGGCGCATGGCTGAATATAGCGGACAAACAATATTTGCCCGGTGTACGGGCTGCCATGGCGCTTTTTGGCTCAACGAGCCCCTCTTACCTGATTATGCTGTCGCTCGATTTATGCCGAGCGTGGCTTATGGAAAGCGGCACAGATGCGATGACGAGGCTAGCCGTAAAAACCGACCACATCAAAAAGATAATGCGGGAAAAAGGATTTGTTTTACCGCCGGGGGAGTGTGACCCGCTTCGATTGGCTTTTAATACTGCGGCTGTGGGGCTTTCGGGCGACAAGGCCGGTCAAATACTGCGCGAGAACAACATAGAACCCGAGTATGCCGGGCGGGAGGGTGTTATCCTCATACCCTCACCGTTCAATACATATATCGATTTTGAACGCCTTGAGTGTGCGCTTGAAACGATGGCGGCATCTTTTGTTGTAGTGGATAAAGACCTTGTTACGGAGACCCCGGGGGCAGAACAGCCAAACGTTGAACTTACGCCGCGGCAGGCGCTATTGGCGGAAAAAGTAACGGTTCTTGTAGCGGAATCCGTTGGAAAAATTGCCTGCAAAGCGGTTTGTCCTTGTCCGCCGGCAATCCCGATTGTTATGCCGGGCGAAGTGATTACCGCACAGGCGGCGACTTTGCTCTTGGCGCACGGTTTTTCAAACATAAACGTTGTAAAGTAGTTCGGTTTGCGTTATAATAAAAGCAGAAAAGATGCGGAGGCGAATGATATGAAGTTGATTATTGCGATTGTCAACAATGATGACTACCATGCTGTTCAGGGTGAAATAACCCGCAACGGGTTCAGCGCCACAAAGCTTGCAACGTCCGGTGGATTTTTAAGGGCCGGCAACGCAACGCTTTTAATCGGTGCGGAAGACGAAAAAGTCAGCGATGTCATCGAGATTATCCGGCGGTTTTCCAGCAAGCGCACACAAATGGTTGAAACGAGCCCTTCGTTTGCAAACGAGGCTTTTATGACGATGCCGGTCGAAGTGACCGTCGGCGGTGCGACTGTTTTTGTGCTTGATGTTGACCAGTTCTACAAGCTCTAAAAACAGGACTTGGCTATCAAAACTTTTTGTCGGGAGTCTTGAATGAATTTTCAGAAACTTGAACTGAACAATCGGTTAAAACTCAGTATTTCCGAGCTGGTGGACTCCGGCAAACTACCACATGCGATTGTTATCGAAGGCGGCAGTGAGGATACACGCGTCAAGCTTGCACGGCTGCTTGCGGCATCTTTGGTTTGCCCTTCAAGTAAAAACCGCCCTTGTACGCTCTGCCCGGCTTGTGTCAATGTCTTCGGCGGAAGGTCGGGCAGTAAAAAATTTGCGGGTGAAAAACTGCTTGCACAAAAGATTCAGCACCCGGATATCTCTGAGTTTGAAAAAGAAAAAAATCGTAAGCAGTTTAGCATCAAAATCGTTCGCGACCACATCAGAAAAGAAGCCTATATTATCCCCAATGGAGCCGGAGCAAAAGTTTTTATCTTGTTAGAATCGCATTTGATGACAACTCAGGCGCAAAATGCGTTGTTGAAAATATTAGAAGAACCGCCCTCGTATCTGTGCTTTATTCTGGAGTGCACCAGCAAAAGTCTGCTTTTACCCACGGTTTTGTCCCGCGCGACTTGTTTCAGTCTGGGCCAGTTAGAGCTCGGCGACGGCGTAAGGGCAAAAAAAATGGAGCTTGCTGCGCAAACGGCGGAAGAAATAGCGCTCGCCATAACAGCGCCACACGAGTATGAGCTATTAAAAAAGACAGCGGTCTTTGAAAAGAACAAGAATCTGCTGGCACTGTGCCTGCCCGAACTGGAACTGATTGTCAGGGACGCACTGGTGTTGCAAGCGGCTGGCAAAGAAACTTTTTCGGCACCGTCCAAAGCGGCGGAGATTTTGGCGAAGGATTTGTCACAGGTGAGACTTTTCAAACTAATTAAGGAAATTCGCCTGCTTTATGAAGCGACACTGAGGAACGCAAACAACAATTTGCTCATAACGCTTACATGCAGCAGGCTTAGAGTATAATACGGGTTCGTATATATAAGGAGAGAATAAATGGCAGAAGTTATCGGCGTAAGATTTAAAGAAGTTGGCAAAGTATATTATTTTGACCCCGAAGGTCGAAAATTAAAAAAGGGCGACAACGTTATTGTCGAGACCGTGCGCGGGATTGAATGCGGTGAGGTCGCCATGGACAACCGTGAGGTCAGCGATGACCAGATTGTGAAACCCTTGAAAAAGCTAATACGCGAGGCAACCCCCGAAGACCTGGAGAAGGCGAAGAAAACCGCCGAAAAAGAACGAGAAGCTTTCGACGTTTGCACACAAAAAATAGTACAGCATAAACTGGACATGAAACTTGTTGATGTGGAATTTACCTTCGACGGCAGCAAGGTTCTGTTTTATTTTACGGCTGACGGCAGAATTGATTTTAGAGAGCTTGTCAAAGATTTGGCAGGCGTTTTCCGCACGCGTATTGAACTCAGGCAAATCGGTGTGCGTGACGAATCAAAAATGATAGGCGGCCTGGGCATGTGCGGGCGTCCTTTTTGCTGCAGCACATTTTTGGGCGACTTTCAGCCGGTTTCCATCAAAATGGCGAAGGAGCAAGGGCTGTCACTGAACCCTGTCAAAATCAGCGGTTCCTGCGGCAGGCTGATGTGTTGCCTCAAATATGAGCAGGCAGCGTATGAACATCTTCAAAAAATAACGCCCAAACAAGGCTCCATAGTGGAAACCGCCGAAGGCAAAGGAATGGTCACGGATGTCAGTTTATTGACCGGCAAGCTCAAGGTGCGTTTGGATCGCAACCGTGAGACGCCGCCGATGATTTTTCACCGAGACGATGTAAAAAAAGTCCGAGAAGCGCAGCCCCGTGGCGCGCGGGAAAAGACCGGAGCACCGAAAGATACCGAAAAACCGACAAACAAGGCTTAAACTTAAGCTTAAGCTGCAAATAAAAGTTTTACTTGCATTTTTTAGGATTTGTGATAAAATAACTTTTAGATTTTATAAGGAGGTAACAGCATGGCATATTTTATTAATGACGACTGCATCTCGTGCGGTTTGTGTGAAGCCGAATGTCCGGTAGAAGCAATATCCGAAGGCGACGGCAAGTACGTTATCGATGCAGAGCTTTGCACGGATTGTGGAAATTGCGCGGAAGTTTGTCCGACACAAGCGCCTAACCCGGCAGAATAAGCAACGAACGCAAAAAGCGCTTGAGATTTTCTCGGGCGCTTTTTTCATAGGCTTTTAAGAGAAGGAGGGTACACGGTGAAGAGTTCAAAAGGGTTTGGTTATGAAGGGAAATATACCAAGGAGATTTCTTTTCCGCTGGGCGGGATAGGCTCCGGCTGTATCGGCCTGGGCGGAAACGGTCGGCTCATTGACTTCGAAATATTTAACAGACCAAACAAGAGCAGCTATAACGGGTGCACGCACATTGCGGTGAAAGCCGAAGGTGAGGAGGGTGTTTTGGATGCCCGTGTGCTGAACGGCGACCTTCAGCCTTCCTTTATGGGCGATTTACCGGGCGACCATTTTGGCGGTTTCGGCTTTGGCATGAGCCGCTCGACCATGGCCGGTGTGCCCCACTTTGAAGAGGCTGTGTTCTCCGCATCTTTTCCGTTTGCTGCACTAGCGTTTAAAGACAGCCGGTTCCCGGGACCTGTTGAGTTAACCGCGTTTAATCCGTTTATCCCGCTGAACGACAAAGACTCGAGTTTGCCTGCCGCTTTCTTTGAAGTGGAGTTTTTCAATGACACCGCTCAAGAGCTTACGTATACCGCAGCCTTTAGTTTAGAAAACCCGGCGAAAAGCAAAAACGTGAATCTTGCCGGCAGTGAAGACGGTATCCGCTTTATAAGCCTTGAAACGACCGACAACGAAAAATCCGACCCCGCATATGGCAATATGTGTGTTGCGACATGCTGCCCCGATGCCTCTACGCAAAATTATTGGTACCGTGGGCAATGGTTTGACTCCCTTGGCGTTTATTGGCAAGATTTTTCAAAACCGGGCAATATGCCCGCCCGCGATTACAAAGCGAGTGCCGAGCATCAAGACACCGCAACACTCAGCGGCACTGTAACAGTCGCTCCAAACAACAAGGGCAGTGTAAAATTTATTGTTTCGTGGTACTATCCGAACTGCGTCAATTACTGGAATGCGGAAAAATGTAGTTGCGAAGAGGATTGTACGCCGGAAACATGGCTCAACTATTATGCTTCTCTTTTCGGTAGCGCCAAAGACTGCGCCTTGTATTCTTTTGAAAATTACACAAGACTCTACGAACAATCAAGAATGTTCAGTGACGCCCTGTATTCTTCAACGTTGCCGGAGAGTGTTCTGGACGCCGTTACCGCCAATATTGCCGTATTAAAGACGCCTACTTGCTTGCGGCTGTCGGATGGCTCGTTCTATGCCTTTGAGGGTTGCCATTGCCACGAGGGCTGTTGTGAAGGTTCCTGCACACATGTATGGAACTATGCCTATGCGCTGCCCTTTCTGTTCCCTGCGCTGGAACGTTCGATGCGTGAGCTCGACTATAAATACAATATGAATGCGTTTGGCGGGATGACCTTTCGGCTGCAATTGCCCCTCGGCAGGGATCGTGGTAACTTCCGCCCTTGCGCGGACGGACAGTTCGGTGGGATTATCAAGGTCTACCGCGAGTGGAAGATTAGCGGCGACAATGAATGGCTAAAAGTGATGTGGCCCGGCGTAAAAAAGAACTTGGAATACGCATGGTCTGTGCATAATGATGATAAATGGGACCCTGAAAAAACCGGCGTCCTGCATGGAAGGCAGCACCACACATTGGATATGGAACTGTTCGGGCCAAACTCTTGGCTAACAGGCTTTTACCTTGCCGCATTAAAAGCCGCGGCGGAAATGGGCCGGTACTTGGGCGATGAGCAAACCGTGAGCGAATATATGGCGCTTTTTAATAAGGGCAAAGCTTGGATAGAAGAGAATTGCTTTAATGGTGAGTTCTTCTACCAAAAAATTGACCTAAAAGATAAAAATTTGCTTGAACCGTATGAGGATGCGCTGCATTATTGGAACGCAGAGTCCAAGGAAATCAAGTATCAAATCGGCGAAGGCTCCGCCGTCGACCAGGTGCTCGCCCAGTGGCATGCCAACATCTGTGGCTTGGGCGAAATTTTTGACAAGGCAAAGGTCAAAAAAGCGCTCGCAACCATTTATAAACATAATTTCAAGCGGGACATGCGCAATCATTTCAATCCTTGCCGCCTTTATTGCCTCAATGATGAGCGGGGGACCATCATTTGTGATTGGCCGGATAAGACGAAAAAGCCGGTTATCCCCGTGCCCTATGCCGAAGAGACGATGCACGGCTTCGAATACCAGGCCGCCATCCATATGCTGCAAGAAGGCATGGCAGAGCAGGGTGTGGAACTAATCAAGGCTGTCAGGGACCGTTATGACGGCTATAGAAGGAACCCTTGGAACGAAATGGAATGCGGCAGTAACTACGCGCGTTCCATGGCAAGCTATGCCGCCCTGCCGACTTACGCCGGTTTTGAGTTTGACATGCCAAACAAGACCATCGGTTTTAACCCGATTGTCAAGGGCGACTTCAAATGCTTCTGGTCGCTGGGCAGCGGCTGGGGCGTTTTTGAAAGAAGCGGCCATACGGTAACGATTAAAATCCTTTACGGGACACTTCATTTAGCGCGCTTAAACCTGCCGTTTATGAAACCGAATAACATTACGGTGAATGGTCTTCAAGTAGCGTATACAGTTGAAAACGGCGGGATTGTATTTGAAAAACCGATGCTGCTCAAAGAGGTTTGTTTAACAATCGATTCTATGCAATGAATAGAAATACAAAGTCGTTACCAAATAAATTGCACCGTATTTGGAATTGAGTTATAATGCACGTGCAAACAACATTATCGGAGGCAGCTTAATGGCAGACACGCGACTTGAATATTTGGGTTCAGGCATATCGGCCGTTGTTTCCTCCGAGCACAGCTTCGGTACGGATGCTCTTCTTTTAGCCGATTTTGCGGCGCCGAAAAGAAAAGAAAAAATCTGTGACTTTGGCACCGGTTGCGGGATCATTCCGCTGCTTTGGTGCAGGAATGGGCATGACGAAAAAATAACGGCGGTAGAAATCCAAACGGCCGCCTGCGAGCAGGTTCAGGCAGCTATAAAGCATAACGCGCTTGAAAAGTCGCTTGAAGTGATCCATGCAGATATACGCTGTTTAAAAGATGTTTTACCCGCGGGCTGCTATGATTTGGTTACCATGAACCCGCCATATAAGGCTTTATATACAGGGATAAAAAGCAGCGACGAAGCCGGGCTGATTGCTCGCCACGAGGTGATGTGTTCCCTTGAGGAAGTAGCGGCAGCGGTAGCCGGGGTATTAAAGTTCGGCGGGCGCTTTTGCCTGTGCCACCGCCCCGAAAGGCTTTGCGATGTGTTCATCGCTTTGCGCGGTGCGGGGTTGGAACCCAAACGCTTTCGTATGGTTGCACAAGCAACCGGCAAGGCACCGTGGCTTATCTTGGTAGAGGCTAAAAAAGGCGGCAAAGCAGGGGTAATCGTCGAGCCGCAACTGCTGATTAAAAATGATAATGGCGATTACTCGGATGCGATGAAAGAGATTTACGGGGAGTATGCGCAGTAGAGAAGCAATGGAGAAATCACGCTTTACCGTCGCTTCTCAAAAAAGGGGTTGAAAACACTGAGCAAACTAATGATCGTTGGCACGCCAATAGGTAACTTAGGGGACCTTTCGCCGAGGGCCTTGCAGGCTCTTCGCGACTGTGACTTTATTGCCGCGGAAGATACACGCGTGACGATAAAAATACTCAACCATTTTGAGCTGAAAAAGCCGATGGTTAGCTATTTTGAACACAACCGTTTTGAAAAAGGCGAGCAGATTGCCGCGAGAATCATCGGCGGAGAAACATGTGCGCTGGTGACGGATGCGGGGATGCCCGCGGTATCCGACCCCGGTGAGGATTTGGTGCGCCTTTGTCATAAGCTTGGCATAAAAGTGGAGGTTATCCCGGGTCCCAGCGCTTTTGTGGCGGCGCTTGCTGTTTCCGGCATGCCGGCGGGGCGTTTCACCTTCGAAGGTTTTTTGAGTGTCAACAAATTAAGCCGTCGGGAGCACATCCACTCGCTACTAGACGAAAAACGCACCATGATATTTTACGAGGCACCGCATAAACTGCCCTCTACATTAAAAGATCTTGCCGCAGCATTCGGGGAAAGAAAAGTAGCGATTGTTCGGGAAATTACAAAGATATATGAAGAAGTAATCTTGACAACTCTACCGGCGGCGGCGCAGAGGTTTGCCGAAACGGGGCTCAAGGGCGAGATTGTTCTGATTATTGAAGGTGCGCCCGTTGTAGAAGAAGAGCCACAAACGCTGGAGTCGGCAGTTGAGCTGGCGCGTGGACTAATGAAAGAGGGCTTGGCACTCAATGACTCCGCAAAGCAGGTGGCCAAACTAACCGGGCAAAAAAAAGGCGACATCTATAAAATGTTACATCAGGAGGAATAATATGCTGAGCGCTGTTTTGGAGTATTGGTATTTAAGTTTGGTGTTTGTCGCCGTTTCGGTTTTGACTGTTTTTGTAGTGTTCAAAGCGTACAAGGCATCCGCTCAGGTAGGGGCCGAAAGAAAAAAGGTTATCGAACGTCTGAAATATGAAAACCGCACCCGTGCGGCGTTTGCCAACCTCACAAGTGAATTGGCCCAAGCCGCCGAGGTGAAGGCACTCTTTTACGGCGTCGCTTTAAATATTCAAGCCGGTCTTGAAAAGGAAAGCGATATGAACGCGGCATTTGAAAAGTTGACCACACCGCAGCAATATATTTATGCGCTTTATTATGTACTGCTTGACGGCAGTCAAAAACTCAGCGAATTTTTCAAAAAGAATGGAAAACCGCTCACACCGATAGCGGGGGAGGCTGTTCACCTGATTTTTGGCTGTAAAGCAGGAGAGCTTTACAATGATGAATATGCGGCATTTGACGGTGATAATGAGGACATTTCGCTGATAACGGCGGAAATACTGCAGAAGGATCAAGCGTTTGCGACATTTTTGGAGCAAACCAATGCCAATGCACTGGCCGCCGGATATATCAAGAAGAATCTTGAGAATTTTATTCGCGCG
This sequence comes from Clostridiales bacterium, assembly GCA_012728445.1. Lineage (GTDB taxonomy): Bacteria > Bacillota > Clostridia > Oscillospirales > Acutalibacteraceae > UBA1447. The sequence continues at coordinate 10,105 of JAAYFA010000353.1, forward strand.
TAAAACAAGCGGTTCTATGTTCTGCGTTTTTTGCAGAAATCATCGGTAATTGTTGGTTAAAACTTGTAGAAAACAATTATATTTGATATAATTAATTTTAGTTTTATTTTGATTATAATTTGGAGGTATTAAATATGGAATTCAAAGGTAGTAAAACAGAAGCAAACTTAATGGCGGCTTTCGCCGGTGAGTCTCAGGCGCGCAACAAGTACGACTACTTCGCGTCAGCGGCAAAAAAAGAGGGATATGAGCAAATAGCGGCCATTTTTGCGGAGACAGCGCTCAACGAAAAAGAACATGCCAAAATGTGGTTTAAAGAACTGCATGGTGGCAGCGTCCCCGCCACAGCGGAAAATCTGCTCGCGGCAGCGGAAGGCGAGTACTACGAGTGGACCGAGATGTACAAGGGATTTGCGGAGATCGCATGTGAAGAGGGTTTCACAAGAATAGCAAACCTGTTTACGTTGGTTGCCGGTGTTGAAAATAAGCATGAGGAACGTTATCGCCGGTTGCTTGCCAACTTAGAAGACGGGATCGTTTTTGAACGTACCGAAGAAGTTGTCTGGTTTTGCCGCAACTGCGGCCACCTGCATGTCGGTAAAGCAGCGCCGTCCGTCTGCCCGACCTGCAACCATCCCCGTGCTTATTTTGAGATCAGGAAAATGAACTATTAGTCTTGGTATAAGACCGGCAAAAGCATAACTTACAACTTAATCGATTAGAAAAAGAGGCGCGGAAATTATTCCGCGCCTCTTGATTTGGTATGAATGGTTTTTGCCGATTGAAGTTATTGCACTTTGTGCCTCAATATTTTTTTAGAGGTGTTGCGCTCAAATTCTTCGTGCCTAATCTCCACATCATAAATATATTTGTGGGCAGGGAGCGAGCTGTTTACACGGTCAACTTCCGCATTAATATTCTTGCATTTTCAATGGGCATTGATTTCATTAACAACATTGCGTAACTCTCGAAAAGTAAGGTGTATCGGCTATTTTTCCTTGCCCAAGGTGCGGTTACAACTCTTGTCCCATGTTCTTTGCATTTTA
>JAAYFA010000231.1 GCA_012728445.1 Clostridiales bacterium
GTAGTCGAGCACGGCCGTGGCAAGCTCCTCGCCTGTTCCAACATTAACAAGCAACGCTCTGCCGGAAAGGGTACCGTAATCCACACCAATTGCGTATTTTGCCATTATAAACACCTCTACATATATATTTGTTAAATCTAATTATAGTTGATAATTCTTAAATTTTCAAGCGGTTCATTTTTGATTTTACTCGGTGTCGCAGTTGTTTTTTTTGAAAACATTGGGTATAATAAATGTTAAGGAATTTGAGGTGATCTCCATTAAAAGAACACGAGACCTATATTTAAAACTATTTTTATCCACTTTTTCTATCAGCGCCTTCACCTTCGGTGGGGGCTATGTCATTATACCCTTGATGCGCAAAAAGTATGTTGAAAAGCTAAAATGGATTGAAGAAAAAGAAATGCTGAATTTTGTCGCCATTGCGCAAAGTGCGCCCGGGCCGATTGCCGTCAATGCGTCCGTTTTGGTTGGCTACAAGATTGCGGGCGTGCTAGGCGCTTTAGTGACGGCTTTTGGCACTGTTTTGCCGCCACTGCTTGTCATGTCGGCTGTGTTCTTGCTCTATGCCTCTTTTAGGGATAACCCGGTGGTGAACGCTGCTATGCTCGGTATGCGTGTCGGTGTCGCCGCCGTACTGATTGATGTCGTTATAACAATGACGAAGGGGATTGTTAAAGAAAAAAATATTCTGTCGCTCATTATTATGATAGTTGCTTTTATAGCCGTTTATTTTTTCAATGTACATATTTTTGTCATACTTGCTGTCAGTGCCGCACTTGGCGTGTTTGCTACCTTATATAAAAGCAAGCAAAAAGGGGGTGCGGTAAAATGATTTATCTACAGCTTTTCTTTAGTTTTTTTCAAGTAGGATTGTTTAGCATCGGGGGCGGTTATGCTGCCTTGCCGCAAATTCAGAGTCAAGTCATCACCGCGCGCGGATGGTTGACGCTGTCGGAGTTCGCAGACGTTGTCACCATGTCTCAAATGACGCCCGGACCCATAGCCATTAACGCGGCAACTTTTGTGGGGATGAAAGTAGCCGGATTTTCCGGCGCGGTTGTCTCCACCGTGGGCTGTGTGCTCCCGTCTATCATCATCGTGATGATATTAGCCTATTTTTATACAAAATATAATGATTTAAAAGGCGTTCAGGGCATGCTCAACGGACTGCGCCCTGCAGTCGTCGCGATGATTGCCTCTGCGAGCCTTGTTGTGTTACTCTTAGCACTTTTTGACGGCACGCTGCCGCAAAGCGTTGCGGAGGTCAGCCTCATCTCCATCCTATTACTGGTTGTCTGTTTTCTGCTGTTGCGCATCTTTAAGCCGAACCCAATTTTTGTAATACTGGGTGCCGGTACAGCAGGAGTAGGATGGTATTTTGTTGACAAGCTACTAACCCTTACATAACAAAAAACGGACGGTCGATGACCGTCCGTTTTGATTAATACGCTTCTATTTTGTCTTTTTCCCGACGGCTGCCAATGCAAGCTTTTCAGCTAACTTAGCGGCATCTGCCGTGCTGTTCGCAACAAAAAGGTTGATGATGGACGAAGCCAAAAACAACCCGGCGCTGACATACAGCCCGTAAGCCGGCTTTACCGTAAAAGCGTTCACCGTGCTTGCCTGCTGTAAAGCAGAAAAGCTTGCAAACGAAAATCCGCTTGCCAGCATACAAGCCGCGGCAAAAAGATTGGTGAAAAACAGCCCCTTGCTGTTAAGATTTTTAAAGTTAGCAATTAAAAAGCCCAAACTCACCGTCACGAGCGAAATCAAGCTGATAAAAACAAGCGCGATAGCGACCACTAGCCGTATCGTTGCACCGCCCAAAACGGGGGAGGCCAAATAATCGGGGATGACCGCAAAGTCGATATCCGACAATTGCTTAATGATTCCGATTAAATTATAGGATTTTGCTCCGTCAAAAAAGGGAAGAGCGAAAGATACGCTGAAAAGCGGCAGCAAAAAAGAGAAGAGTGGCAAGACAGAGACGGGCAAACGGGCTATGCGAAGCGGGCTGCCCACAAAAGCGTATTTGAGTTTCGCTATCGTTTGCCGCATCTTTGCATAAGCCGCTTCCGCGGCAATTGAATCCTGTTCCAACCGGTTTACCCAGTCAAAGTTCGGTATATTTACGTCACATTGAGGACATTCCGCTTTTATATGCCAGACTTTTAGTTTAAATCCGCAATTCGGGCATTTCGCCATATCGTTTATCTCTCCTCGCTGTTTTTCCGTTTATTACCGCTAAGGGCTATTCTATGTTTTTCAAGTGTTTATGTCAACCCAAATATTGCTTGAATAATTGCGGACAAATGCTATAATATTACTGCACAGCAAATTAACTATTATAAAAAAAGAATGGAGGCGGGCAAAATGCCTGAAAGAGCACTTGCACACATCAAAAAACGAATCGATTTTGAGCCGGAGGTCGGCATTATTTTGGGTTCGGGGCTCGGTTCTCTGGCTGAAAAGCTGGAAAACCCGATTTACATCAACTACGCAGATATACCGGGTTTCCCGCAATCAACCGCACCGGGGCACAAAGGCCGTTTTGCTTTTGGTTCGCTTTCGGGCAAAAAAGTCGTTTGCATGCAGGGCCGTTTCCATTTTTATGAAGGCTGGGCCATGCGCGACATCGCTTTGCCCGTACGAGTGCTCAAACTGTTAGGCATTAAAACCTTGCTTGTTACCAATGCGGCGGGCGGCGTCAATACAAGGTTTTCTGTCGGCGACTTTATGCTCATTACCGACCACATCAATATGATGGGTACGAACCCTCTCATTGGCAAAAACGCCGATGAGTTCGGGCCGCGTTTTTGCGACATGAGCAAGACCTACACCCCCGCCCTGCGCGAAGCGGCACAAAAAGCTGCGGCAAAATGTGGGATGACCTTGCGAGAGGGCGTATATATCGGCTGTACCGGTCCCAGTTACGAAACCCCGGCGGAAATCAGAGCCTTCCGTATCCTTGGCGCCGACGCAGTCGGGATGTCTACCGTGCCGGAGGTTATCACCGCCGCACACTGCGGCCTGCCCGTTTTGGCAATTTCGCTTATCACCAATATGGCCGCCGGCGTGCTGGACCAACCGCTCAGCGGCGAAGAAGTTATTGAAATCGGCAACAAAAAAGCAAACGAGCTACAAACACTGGTCAGGGAGATTGTTCATGGACTTTGAGACCGTCAGTTATGATGTTCAAAACAATGCCCTTGTCATTATTGACCAAACCCTTCTACCGGGCGAAACTGTTTTTTTGACCCTCACCACTGTTGAGCAGGCGAGGGAGGCTATTTGCGCCCTTCGTGTGCGCGGCGCGCCGGCTATCGGTGTTGCCGCGGCGATTGCCTATGCCGTAGCGGCGCAGAATATTCAGACCAACGAATTCTCCGAGTTCAGTTTGCTCTTGTCGGCTGTGAAGGATTGCCTTGCGACATCCAGACCGACGGCTGTCAATTTATTTTGGGCGCTTGACCGTATGGAACAGGTCTTGACCGACAACCCGGGGGCGCCTATTGTTATCATAAAAAAGCGGCTGCAGGAAAAGGCGCTGGAGATAAAACAAGAGGATGTGGCCGTTTGCCGTAAAATCGGCGAAAACGGCGCTGCCCTGCTGGGGGACGGCTTTGGTATATTGACTCACTGCAATGCGGGGCGGCTCGCCGCTGTTCAATACGGCACAGCGTTGGCGCCGATTTACGTCGGGACCGAGCAGGGGAAAAAGTTCAACGTTTTTGCGGATGAAACACGTCCTTTGCTGCAAGGCGCCAGACTAACCGCATGGGAGCTGAATCAGGCAGGCATTGATGTCACCGTGCTTTGTGACAATATGGCAGCATCCCTCATGCACACGGGCAAGATTAACGCCGTTATCGTCGGCGCCGCCAGAATCGCCGCAAACGGTGACACCGCCAACAAAATCGGTACATCGGGGCTTGCTATACTAGCCAAGCATTATGGCATTCCTTTTTATGTCGCCGCACCGACCTCAACGCTTGATCAAGCTTGCGCGACCGGCGCAGATATTAAAATAGAACATCGCCAAGGCACGGAGGTAACGGAGCTGTGGTATAAAAAGCCTATGGCGCCAAAGGGTATTGGCGTATACAACCCCGCCTTTGACGTTACGGACCACACCTTAATAACCGCAATTATCACCGAGTTTGCGGTGCACCACAATACCGGAGGTGCTTTTTCATGGCAAGGGTGAGGCCATACGAGTGCAAAGACCAACCGGCTGTGCAGGGCGTTTGTATTGCGACAGGGCCCGCCAACGCAAATAAACCTGAAGTGCGCGCCCGTCTGTTGGCTTGTTTTTGTGATTATTATGTGGAAAAAGAGCCGGAAAACTGTTTTGTGCTCGCCGATGACGACGCCAACGCAGTGGGGTATATTCTTTGTGCCGAAAATTTTGGTCGTTACTACACGGCCTTTTGTAAGGAATACGTCGGCAGAGCGCGGCAAGGCGGCTTGGTCAACGGTATTTCTGCCTGGTTCACGACTCTTCCGCAACATTTTTATGCCAAAAAATACCCGGCGCACCTGCATATTGACATATTACCAGCGTACCAGCGGCAGGGCTGGGGCACCGTATTAATGGACACCCTCACCAACCATCTGCGGGCAAAAAAGATTCCCGCGGTTATGCTGGTTGTGGGCGCCGGCAACAAAAAAGGCATTAGTTTTTATAAAAAGTACGGTTTTGTACAAGTGAAAAATATTTTCGGGTTCGTCGCGATGGCGCTGAAACTGTAGGGCGGGGGCTTGCCCCCGCCGAAAGACTTCGCCCCGAACCCCCGCCCTACAC
>JAAYFA010000160.1 GCA_012728445.1 Clostridiales bacterium
GGGTTCCATTCGGCTATTTGAGACGCATTATTGCGAATTTTTTGAGGGATAGTGTGGTTTTAGTATAGATATTTGTTCTGTAAAATGGTATAATTTTAAAATATGTCGGCAATTTTACGATATGAGGTGTTATGGTTATGGGCGGTTTTTTTGGCGTGATTTCACAAGGCGACTGTGTGGCGGATGTTTATTTTGGTACGGATTATCATTCGCACTTGGGGACAAGCAAAGGCGGGTTGGCATTTTGGACGCAGGACGGCTTCAACAGGTCTATCCATAACATCGAAAACACGCAGTTTAGAGCAAAATTTGAAGCGGAATTGTCGGGCATCAAAAGCAGCATCGGTATCGGCTGTATCAGCGACAAAGAGCCGCAGCCGCTCACGGTGCGTTCTCACCTCGGCAGTTATGCCATTAGCACGGTCGGCAGAATCAATAATATCGATGCGATTGCCGACAAGGCTTTTAAAAATCCAAACATTCATCTTCTCGAAATTAATAAAGGGCAGATTAACCAAACAGAGCTAGTGTCGGTACTCATGGACAGCGAAAAGTCTTTCAAAGAGGGTCTGCTTGCCGTACAAGATGCGGTCGAGGGTTCGTGTTCTGTTTTGATCTTATCGCAGGACGGTATCTACGCTTCCAGGGATAAACTTGGCAGGACGCCTTTAATTGTCGGCCAAAAAGAGGCGTACAAGGACGAGGCTCAGGGAGGAACACCGGAGATTTCTTATTGCGTGACCCTCGAATCCTGTACGCTGACCAACCTCGGGTATAAAAAAGTTTATGAACTTGGCCCGGGAGAGATTATTTTGTTGACGACCGAGGGTGTTCAAAAAATCGCGCCCGCGCGGGAAAAGATGCGCATTTGCGCTTTCCTTTGGGTGTATTACGGCTACCCGTCTTCCACGTACGAAGGCACGAATGTGGAGGTCATGCGCTATAAAAACGGCGCCGCCATGGCTAGGGCCGAACAGGTGGAAGTGGATATGGTGGCGGGCATACCGGATTCCGGCTTAGGGCATGCCATCGGTTACTCCAACGAATCGAAAATTCCGTTCGGCAGACCGTTCGTAAAATATACACCCACTTGGGCGCGGAGCTTTACACCGAAAAATCAAGACATCCGCAGCCTTGTCGCCAGGATGAAGCTCATGCCCATACCGGAGCTGGTGATGGGCAAAAAACTTTTGTTCTGCGACGATTCGATTGTGCGCGGCACCCAAATGAGGGAAACGGTGAACTTGCTTTACCGCTGTTACGCCAAAGAGGTGCATGTGCGCCCGGCGTGTCCACCGCTGCTTTACGGGTGCAAGTATCTCAACTTTTCCGCGTTCCCTCATGTAATGGACCTCGCCGCGAGGAAGGCCATCATGACGCTCGAAGGCGGGATGCCGGAAAATTTGGAAGACTACAGTGACCCGGCGAGCGAAAAGTACAACGGTATGGTGGACTGCATCGGCAAGGCGCTTAATTTTTCAACGCTGAAATACCAAAACATTCACGATATGATTGAGGCCATCGGCATCGGTGCGGAAAATTTGTGCACCTATTGCTGGACCGGTAAAGAATAAGCGGCTGAGTTAATAATTAAAGCTAAATATAGAGGAGCAGGATTTAAATAATGACAGGACTTGTTGATGTAGGCGGAGGAATGCGCGGGATATACGGCGCAGGTGTAATGGACTACTTTCTTGAAAGAGGGTTCCGTTTTGATTACTGCATCGGCGTATCTTCGGGCAGTGCCAATGTCGCCTCATTTTTATCCAATCAAAGGGGGCGGAATCTGCGGATTTACACCACCCATTCAAGAGATAAACGCTTTATGAGTGTGCGTAACTGGTTGAAAGATCGCTCCTATTTTGGCTTGGAGTATCTCTACCATACCATTACAAACGAATTGGACCCGATTGACTACAAGGAGCTGCTCGCCACCAAAAGCGAGCTCAAGGTCGTCGTGACAAATGCGCTCGATGGAAAGCCGTATTACTTTACAAACAAGGACATTCAACAGGACAACTGCGAAGTGTTAAAAGCATCCTGCGCCTTACCCGTTATCTGCCGGCCGGTCAGCATAAAAGATACACTGTATTTTGACGGCGGTGTGTCGGACCCCGTGCCGATAAGAAAGGCCATTGCGGACGGTTGTGATAAGCTGGTTGTCATTTTAACAAGCCCCATTGCGCTGATAAAAAAGCCGGAAAAGACGAGGCGCTTGTATCCTCTTTTTCTCAAAAAATACCCCAAAATCATCAAGGCGCTGGGTGTTCGGCATAACGTTTATAGGGATTCCATCAATTTCCTTCTCGAACTTGAAAAAGCAGGGAAAGCGGTCATTATATCCCCGACACAAAAATCACAGATGTCCTTATCGACCAAAAAATCAACTGTTTTGCAATCTTTTTACAATCTTGGCTATGATGATGCGATGAGAAAATTAGCAAGCGTGGAAATTTAGTTTGCCTTAATGTAGAATAAGGGGGAACAAGCATGCCGTCTCAAAAGTTCAAAAAGGGTATTACAAAAATGTTGATGCCTGTAAAAATACTCTTTACCTTATCAAAGGATGATGACGAGGACACACCTGCGGCAGCGACCGAACATGCGTCGAA
>JAAYFA010000248.1 GCA_012728445.1 Clostridiales bacterium
CCTACTGCCAAGAGAGAACCTGCGCCGCGTCTTCGGTATGGTGTTGCAGGATACCTGGTTATTTAAAGGTACCATTCGCGAAAACATCGCCTACGGGCGGGAAGGTGCGAGCGAAAAAGAGGTCCTTGACGCCGCCAATGCCGCCAGGGTAACCCACTTTATCACCACTCTTTCCGACGGTTTTGACACTGTTCTCGAAGAAGACGGTGCCAACATTTCCCAAGGTCAACGCCAGCTGTTAACCATTGCGCGCACCATCCTTGCGGACCCGGCTATACTCATCCTTGACGAGGCGACAAGCTCCGTGGATACTCGTACGGAAGTCTTGATTCAGCAAGCAATGAAAACACTGATGAAGGGCAGAACCAACTTTGTTATTGCCCACCGGTTATCCACCATACGGGAAGCGGATATGATCTTGGTTATCGACCACGGACACATTATAGAGCGTGGCCGGCACGAGGAACTCCTTGCGCGCAAAGGGTTTTACGCCGAGCTTTACAACAGTCAGTTTGGATTTTATGAGACCGTTGTTAGTTAATACTGATCCCTTTTTAAAACAACCTAAAAACTCGGCGCAAAAGCCCATAAATTAAAGGTTTTTGCTTCGTTTTTAAGAGGTTTTACGATCGGGATCGGGATCGGGATCAGTATAAATAAACAAAATTTAAAAACACCTGTAAAGTTGATGAGCTTTACAGGTGTTTTGCTTTTAAGTTTATTTGTTCGGGCTATACCAGTGCTTGCAAAACCTTGTTTGCTATCGGAATAGCGTTGCCGGCGCCGGAACCGCCGTTTTCAACAACAACGACAACCGCAAGCGGCAAATCCGCACGCTGTGAAAAACCGACAAACCAGGCATGTGGTTCTTTGCCGTCCTGCACCTGCGCTGTGCCGGTTTTACCACACATTTGGAGCCCCGGAAAGCGACTGTCGCCATAGGAGTTTTTGACATTCGAACGCAGCAGCTCTTTGAGCTTTTGCGCGGTGACAGCGTTGATGGTCAGGACCGTCGAGACCGTGGTCGTCCCCCTTTGTGTAACGGTTTTTGTGGGGCTGACGATGCGGTCTACCGCAAAAGGAGAGAGTCCCACGCCGCCGTTGGCAATGGCCCCCATAATCGTAATCATCCTGCAAGGGTTTGTGAGTGTTGTGTATTGCCCGATGCTCGCCCAACCCAAATCCAAATCGTTCGCCGTTGCAAGGGAAAACGTGCCCTTGGCCGTCATTGCACGCCCGACTTTGAAAGCGGCGTTTAGTCCCATCGCATCGGCCTGCGCCTGTATTTTTTCTTTGCCAAGCTCAATGGCAACTTGAGCGAAGACGGAGTTGCAAGATTTGTTCATCGCTTTTTCAAAGTCCAGCTTGCCGTGTACCGAGGGGCAGGTCACCACGCCGCTCGCCGTCTGCAACTTACCCGTACATTCAAAGGGTCGGGTATAAATGTCGGGTATGTTTTCGATAGCGGCGGCGGCCGTCATTACTTTCATCACTGAACCGGGGGTGTACAACCCGGAAATGAAGCGGTTCATGTACACGCCCTCGTATTTTTCGAGGTTTTCCGCAATGTCCTTTGGCTTGTTGGCTATGTCGTACGTGGGGGTTGAAACCATGCAGAGAATCTCCCCCGTTTTATAGTTGTATACCCCCACGGTGCCCTTATTGTTGCCGAGCGCTTGATAGGCGGCTATGGACGCTTTGGGGTCTATGGTCAAGTAGATGTCGCTACCCCTGCCGTATTCTTTGAGCAGATATACGCCGTTTATAAAACTGTAGCCGGAGAGTTCCTGCTTGTAAACGGAATGCATACCCGTAGCGATAAAGCCGGCGGTGTCCCCAACGGTATGCAGCGTTGCCGCGCGAAGTGCTTTGTTTTTGGCGTACTCTCTTTTAGCACCGTCGCTTTTGGCCAAAACCTCGCCGTCCCGGGCATAAATCGAACCGGCCGATACCAACTGACCCCCGCTGTACAAGTGCCTGTTAACACGGTTTGACGCCCAATTACCGCCATTGACATATAGCGTGACGGTTAATATGACGGCGCCCGCAAAAAAGGCGACAACCAGAACATACAGCGCGAGTGCGCGCTTTGTCGTGTGTTTCAACCGGATTGCCTCCTTCCTGTGGAATTGCTGTTATTACCGGTGGAGGGCAAACGCCCCGTGTTTTGGGGTTGAGCCCTTGGCACCGATGGTTTTATGTTGTTATTTTGTCGGTAGAGGTCCGCAGATTTGATAAACGCCAGCAACGCCCAAGAGCAAATCATGCTCGTACCGCCCCTGCTTACAAAGGGAAGCGTTACGCCGGTGAGCGGCAAAAGGTCGGTAATGCCGTAAACATTCAGCGCTGCTTGAAACAAAAGCAAACCGGCCGCCGAAACAGCGGCGATGGAATAGTACGTGGAGCTCGCGCGGCGAGAGGCATGGATGGCATACACCGCAAGGAAGCCGTAAAGCGTCAGGACGGCAAGCCCGAGTAGCAGCCCCCACTCTTCGCAAATAACGCCAAAAACAAGGTCCGTTGATGCGGCGTAAATATCCCGCAGTTTGCCTTTGCCTATCCCTAAGCCGAAAAGCCCGCCACTGGCGGTGTAAATCAACACCCGCGTCTGCTGAAAACCGCCTTCGTTGATGCTTTCCCAAATATGGCGGTATGTGGCAAACCGTGTGACCACGTAAGGTTTAAAATACATCACCAAACCCGCGCCCAGTAGAGCGCCGGTAGAGACAAAAAACAAGGTGCGGATATCCCCGGAGCGCATAAAGGCAATCACAACAAAGGTGAAAAAGAAGATGAGGGCCGTGCCGAAATCGCGCATCAGGAAAAGTGCGCCGATACAGGTGACGGAAAACACGAGGTATTTTGTCAAACTTTGAGTCGACTGCAGTTTTTCAAGCGTAACAGCACCGACAAAGATAAAAGCAATCTTCACAATCTCCGAGGGCTGGATTGAAAACCCGGCGACCTCAATCCAGTTGAGTGTACCATTGGTGACCTTTGCCAGCAGCAGATTGAGCACCAACAGCCCAATGGATGCGAACGCAACCGGCACACGCAAAAACATCGCTGTATCGACATTGCGCAAGATAATAAGCAACACAATATGCGCCGCAAGCCCCAGCAGAACCGCGATGAGCTGTTTGAGGGCGTAACCGGTGTTGACGCTGGCCGCTATGACGATACTGGTGCCGCACAGCAGAAAGGCAATCATTTCCAGCTCAAAGTCCTGCCTTTTTGTGATGAGCCGATTGACGATGAAGTAGGCCCATTCCACAGCGATCAGCCCGGCAAAAATCGGGACAAGCGCAGCGCTTGCCTGCTTGTCTTCAAAAACAACAGGCATTGCGGAAAGAAGCTGAAAAGCGGTGACAAAAGCCAGCATCAGCCACCATTTATAATTATTGATTTTAACGACTGCCTGTTTCACCGTTTCACCGCCCGGATAAAGTTTTGTTTAAAGGGAGTGGTAAACTGTTTTGCCCCCTATATGATACAACGAAATTCGATTGACGTAAACCTTTTATATCAATACCGATTATAAACTGTTCATAAAACGAGTTTTTGCACTACATACTTGCGGTTTTCACGGAATACAGGTATTGTATCATTCCATTGTTTGAAGTCCTTGCAAAATCGGGCCCTTCACAATCCCTTGAACACGTGATATAATCATCCGCGGATACAGAAACCTTGGCAAAAACAACTACTATTGTACACAGACAAACCAACTTTGTCTATGAGGTGGGTTTGCCCGATAAACGGAATTTTTACGGTATTTCTCAAAAAACACTTGACTACACAGATAAATAGTGTTATTCTATTTTCACCTCTCAAGGAGGGTTATTTTTTTGTGCCCTGTTTTCCGAATAGAGGGAGGCTAACAAATCCAAAACCAATGGAGGTGCCGTTATGACAGTCAGAATTACCCTAGCCTGCACGGAGTGCAAGCAACGCAACTACGACACAAGCAAAAACAAAAAGAACACACCGGATCGGTTGGAGATGAATAAGTATTGCAGATTCTGCAAGAAACATACTCTTCACCGCGAATCAAAGTAGGCGGGAGGTAAAAAACACCATGGCAAAAAAAGAGACATCAGAAGCCGCCGAAAAGGTCGCAAAGGCCGAAAAGGCTTCCAAGGCTAAAAAACACGGCTCGGGTAAAGGGAATGTTTTTGCCCGCTCCGGTAAAGGTATCGGCAAATTCGCCAAAGATTTCAAAGGCGAAATCAAGAAGATCGTATGGCCTGACAGAACAACCGTTCTCAAAAGCACGGGCGTCGTTCTGGCGGTTGTGGCGGTTATCGGTGTGATTATTTTCATCATCGATACGGGGCTGACTCAAGCAATACAGCTATTATCCACTGCTGCGACCAACTTTCGTACGGAAGCCACCACAGTGGTTGCGGAAGCAACGACAGCCATTGTAGAAGCCACAACTGCTCTTGCAGAAACAACAACTGCTCTTGCAGAAACAGCTACTACAGTCGCGGAAACAATAATACCGTAACAACTGCGGTCATTACCACGGTTGGCGGTTAACGCCTTGGGAGGAAAGCAATGTCCGAAGACTCCAGATGGTATGTTATCCATACCTATTCCGGCTATGAAAACAAAGTAGCCAACAATATAGAAAAAATCGTCGAAAACCGCAAAATGCAGGATCAAATTCTCGACATGAATATTCCTATGGAAACTGTCATCGAGATCAAAGACGATAAAAAGCGTGAGGTTGAGCGCAAGCTTTTCCCGGGCTATGTCTTAATTAAAGTCGCCGTTACGCTGGACAAAGATGACCGTCCGGAAATGAGCGACGATGCTTGGCTTATTATCAGAAACACCCGTGGCGTTACAGGCTTTGTAGGCCCCGACAGCAAACCCGTGCCGCTGTCCGAGTCGGAAGTCATTCAAATGGGTGTGGAGAAGAGAAGCGTTGAGGTCAGCTATCAGGTCGGCGATCTAGTGAACATTGTCGATGAGATCTTTGATGGTTTTTCCGGGACGGTTGAAGAACTTTATTTGGACAAAAACCAAGTCCGAGTCAGGGTTTCCGCTCTGTTCGGTAAAGAAACGATCATTGAACTTGAGCTTGACCAAGTAGAACCTGCCGTTAAATAAGTCTAAACTCAGTTAATTTACGGGGCAACCCGTTTAAATTATCGCCCGCTTCGGCGTGCGGAGCCTTTGGGCTCAACGTGGGAGGAAAGGATATCTTTCGGCAAAACCGGCGATAATCCTGTCCGCCATTTACCACATTATTATGGAGGTGCAAAAATTCTATGGCACAAAAAGTTGTCGGCTTCATTAAGCTGCAAATCCCTGCCGGTAAAGCAACCCCGGCACCGCCTGTAGGCCCTGCATTGGGTCAGCACGGCGTCAACATCATGGCGTTTACGAAGGAATTCAACGAGCGCACCAAGAACGATATGGGACTTATTATCCCTGTCGTCATCACTGTTTACGCAGATCGCTCCTATTCCTTTATCACCAAAACACCGCCTGCGTCAGTCTTAATAAAAAAGGCTTGCGGCATCGAGAGCGGTTCCGGAATCCCTAACAGAACAAGCGTAGCAACAATCACCGGTGAGCAAGTAAAGAAGATTGCCGAACAAAAAATGCCTGACCTTAATGCCGCGACTGTAGAGTCCGCGATGTCTATGATAGCCGGTACGGCGCGCAGCATGGGCGTTAAAGTAGGCAAATAGGCAAGACTTAAAGCTCCCGGGTGGGAGGAAATATCCGATTTTACCACATGATTGGAGGAAAAACATATGAAACGCGGAAAAAAATATAATGAAAACGTTAAACTTGTTGATAGAGACAAGTTATATGACCCGGCGGAAGCCCTTGATACGGTCCTAAAGACCGGTACCGCCAACTTTGACGAAACGGTCGAACTGCATATCCGCCTGGGCGTTGACTCCCGCCATGCTGACCAACAGGTCCGCGGCGCGGTTGTCCTGCCAAACGGAACCGGTAAAAAAATCCGGATCGCCGTGTTCGCAAAAGACGATGACGCCAAAGCCGCTGAAGAAGCCGGTGCGGATATCGTTGGTGCGGAAGACTTAGTCGCCAGAATACAGGGCGAAGGATTCATGGATTTCGATGTGGCTATCGCTGCGCCGAACATGATGGGCCTTGTAGGTCGTCTGGGCAAGGTGCTCGGCCCGCGCGGACTGATGCCAAGCCCAAAGGCAGGCACGGTTACGCCGGATGTCGCCAAAGCTGTTCTTGAAGCAAAAGCAGGAAAGATTGAATATCGTCTCGATAAGGCCAACATTATTCACTGCCCTATCGGTAAGGTTTCTTTTGGCGCTGAAAAACTGGCCGAAAACTTCAACACACTTGTTGACGCAGTTATCAAAGCGAAACCTGCGGCCCTGAAAGGCCAATACATCCGCTCATGCACCGTCGTTTCCACCATGGGCCCCGGCGTACGTATTAACCCGGGGAAACTGACGGTTATCGCATAGATAATCTACCACAAACAAATTTGTGCTTGACACGGCAAATCGGCTGTGTTAGTATAATAAAGCTGTTCTGACCAAAGACAGCAGGTGCATTGTAAAATGCGTAAAGGGTAACCGCCTGCCGAGGAAAGGAGCATACAAAGCGTTCTACGCCAATCTGTATGTTACGCCCTTCCCGCGGTCAAGCAGGAAGGGCTATTATTTTTTGGAGGTGAATTCATGCCAAGTGAAAAAGTACTAGAAAGAAAAAAACAAGTTGTTACCGAACTGACCGATATTCTGAACGGTTCCTGTGCCGGTGTGCTTGTTGATTACAAAGGCATCAACGTTGTCGATGACACCAAACTCCGCACAGACCTGCGCGAAGCCGGTATCAAGTATGAAGTTGTCAAAAACACCCTGTTGAGCCTCGCAGTCAAAGAAGCTAAACTTGAAGAACTGGAATCCGTACTAACCGGCACAACGGCCATTGCGACGAGCAAAGACGATTATGTCGCGGCAGCACGCATCCTTTCCAAGTTTGCGCAAACACACAAAAACTTCACCCTTAAGAGTGGCTTTGTTGATGGCAAGGTCATCAGCATCGAAGCGTTAAGCCGCCTCGCAAAACTTCCCTCGCGCGAAATCCTGCTTGCAAGCGTATGCAATGTGTTCAACGCACCTATCGCAGCGTTTGCTCGTGGCATCCAGGCTATTGTGGATAAAGACAATGAGCCGGCATCCGCATAAAAAACATAAATTTATAATTTAATTTGGAGGTAAAAAAATGGCTTCAGACAAAATCAATGCAATTATCGAAGAAATTAAAGTTCTCACGGTTCTCGAGCTTTCCGAACTTGTTTCGGCAGTAGAGGAAACATTCGGTGTTTCGGCCGCCGCGGCAGTTGCCGTTGCAGGCCCTGCTGATAGCGAAGCTGCAGAAGTCGAAGAGCAATCCGAGTTTGATGTTATCCTCACCGAAATCGGTGCGGAAAAAATCAAGGTCATCAAGACTGTGCGTGAACTCACAGGTCTTGGTCTTGCAGACGCAAAGGCAGTCGTTGACGGTTGCCCCAAAGCTGTTAAAGAGCAAGTATCAAAAGAAGACGCCGAAGCGGCAAAAGCCAAGCTTGAAGAAGCCGGCGCAAAGGTTGAACTTAAGTAATTTTACTTTTTTGTTCATTGAGTCCCCTGCCATGAATTGGCGGGGGATTTTTTTGCTTTTTATTGCATTTTCGAGCCGGAGGGGCTATAGTAATAGCATCATACAAAGGAGGTTTGACAAGTTGAAAATTAATTTTAAAAAGTTGCTTGCCCTTACTCTTTGCATAAGCTTGATCCTTTCTGCAGGGCTTTTGGGTGCAGGCGCCGCCCCCGACGCCGCTACCGCACATGATTACACCATTATCAGCCCCTACGAAGATGTCAATTGGGGCACATGGAAGACTTTAAAGGCCGCCCTTCACACCCATACCATCGCAAGCGACGGGGAACCCAATATTGATGAATCGGTGGAAATGCATTACGCCCTGGATTTTGACATCTTGGCTATCACCGACCACATGATAAACGCCGTGCCATGGAACGAAGTACCAAAAACCGTGCCGATTATGACACTCCTCAAAAAAGACAGAAACCAAGGCAAAGAACTCTCCCCCCTCACGGATGAGCGGTATCAGGAAATTTTGACAGGTGTTGGCAGAGATGGGCGCGGTATGCTCGATGTTCCGCTTGGTAACGAGCTCAACGGCGCTGTCCCGCGTGATACGCACATTAACAGTCTTTTTGCTGAATACGGTCAGGGCCTAATCGGTGTTTCCGGGGACTATGAAACGCCCGCGAGAGAAGTAGAAAAACTAGGCGGCATTACGTTCCTCAACCACCTTGGTAATTTTACTCAGGCGTGGGACAACAGCGACCCGAATATTTCAAGACAGCCAAAATACGTCAATAAATTTGCCCGCATTTTTTTGGATTACCCCAGCTGTGTTGCGATGGACATTAACTCAGGTACAGATGCGCACACCGGATATGACAGAATTTTATGGGACGAAGTGTTGATGAAAACAATCCCAAACGGCAGAAATGTTTCCTGCATTACCTTTAGCGATTCCCATGGGCTAGACCAAGACGACCGCGCTTTTACCGTCATGATGCAACCCGAAAATACGGTTGCGGCACTCAAAACGTGTTTGAAGACCGGCGCGTATTTCGGTGTCAGCCGCCATGCGATGGTCGAACTTGGGGAAAATTTTGAAGGCATCGGTCCGACCCCGATTGTCACACACATTGCCGTTGACCAAACCGCCGACAAAATCACGCTCACAGGTGCCAATTACGACGAAATCACCTGGGTTTCAAATGGCAAGATCATAGCCACGGGTGCGAGCCTTGATTTAGACGACCATGTCGATTTGGGCTGCTATGTGAGAGCGTATCTGACGGGACCGGGTGGCATTTGTTACACACAAGCCTTTGTGATTACCGCACCGGACATTGACTGGGGTACGCCTTATGTCCCCGGTGTAACACTGGATTATTCTTACTTTTTACGGGTACTGCAAACCCTTCTTGACAAATATGTTTTGCAACACAGTTTTGTGTTCAAACTTACTCGACGTTTATTGGTAGGCATTTAATACTAATCCCTCATTAAAACCTAACTCAAAATTCGGCACAAAACCCATAAATCAAAGGTTTTTGCTTGAATTTTGAAAGGTTTTATAATTGGGATTAGTATAATAAGTAAAATAAGAAAAACATTGAACAAGAGACCGTTTCATGGGAGACGGTTTCTTGTTTTCTTCTGCCATCCGGCGTTTCCCACAAAAGTATATTTTTTCAATTTTCAAATATCGACTATACAATTGGACATTATGATGTATAATGAGATACTAAATTGTTACATTGTTACATAAATTCAAAAAACGTAACCGAACTAAAGAAATGAGAGAATATGGATCAAATTAAGTTTACAAGTATTGCGCTTTCGGATGAATTGAAGCGCGCGGTTGCCGACATGGGCTATGACGAAGCAACTTTAATTCAGTCGCAAAGCATCCCACTTATTCTGGAGGGGCACGACATCATTGGCCGCAGCCAAACAGGAAGCGGCAAAACGGCCGCTTTTGGCTTGCCCGCTATTGAAATGTTGGACATGGACCTCCCCCCTAAAACGGTACAAGTGCTGGTTTTGTGCCCGACGCGCGAGCTTGCCATGCAAGGCTCAAACGAAATCAAAAAGTTTGCGAAGTATACGAAAGGAATAAACGTTGTTCCCATATACGGCGGTGAGCATATAGGCGTTCAGCTGCGCAGCCTGAGACAAGGGTGCCAGATTGTGGTCGGCACACCGGGCAGAGTCATGGACCATATGCGCAGAAAAACGCTCAACCTCGAGAATGTGAAAATGGTCGTTCTCGACGAAGCGGACGAAATGCTGAACATGGGTTTTGTGGAAGATATTGAAACGATCCTGTCCGAAACGCCGGAAGACCGCCAAACAGTCCTCTTTTCGGCAACCATGCCGGCATCCGTCATGGCCATCACCAAAAAGTTTCAAAAGAGCCCCAAAATAGTTGAGATAGATCAGAAACAAAAGACTGTTTCCACCACCGAACAATACTTTTTCAACACCCCAAGGGGACAGAAAACTGCGGCGCTCCGCCGATTACTGGAATACTATAAACCCAGCTCTTCCATTATTTTTTGCAACACAAAATTGATGGTCGATGAACTGATTTTAGAACTGAAAAAATTCGGTTACCATGCGCAGGGTTTGCACGGAGATATGCGGCAATCAGCCCGTACGCAGGTAATGAACCAATTCAAAATAGGTCTGTTTGACATCCTCGTAGCGACAGATGTGGCTGCGCGCGGCATTGATGTGGACGACATTAAAATTGTATTTAACTACGACTTGCCCATGGATGACGAATACTATGTCCACCGTATCGGCCGCACAGGGCGTGCGGGTAAAGTAGGCAAGGCGTTCACCCTCATTCAAGGGAACAGACAGTTGGCCCAGCTCAGGAACACCATGCGCTACACCAAATGTGAAATCGTGCAAAAACCGCTGCCCACTCTCGCAGAGTTAAAAGACCGGGAAATGAGCGAGTTGCACGGTGAGATCTCCGCATTTATGAGCGGAAACGACTACGCCCGGTACCTTTCGTCAGTTGAAAAACTGATGGGCGAAGAGTACACCGCAGCCGATATCGCAGCTGCGATGATCGCAATGGCCGTTAAAAAAGAAGTTCAGGCCGATGATATCCCAGAGAACTTCAATGATTTTGCACTCAAAGAAGAAGCCTTCGGCAGGCAGCGCCGCAGCACCGGAAGACCCGGGCAAAAGAGCCTGTCTCCCCTTATAAAGAGAACCTATAATGACGAAAACATGACCGGCGTGCGGATTTCCATCGGCAGAAGAGACCGGATTACACCCAACCATATTTTGGGCGCAGCCGCCGGTGAAACGGGGCTACCGGGCAAAGTTTTTGGTGCCATCAACATACAGGACACCTACACCATTATCGATGTCCCCAAAGAGCACAAAAAAACAGTGGTGCAAAAGCTGAACAAATCAAAGATAAACGGAAAAGTTATAACGGCTCAATAAAGCAATAACACAACGAGGCAGCCCAAATTGGACTGCCTCGTTTTAATTCATTTTGTATTAGCTAAGAGAAAACGCTCTAAAAGCTTTGTACGCCATATATAAGTCGAGCTTGGAAACAACCTCAAACGGAGAATGCATCGAAAGCACCGCCACGCCGACATCTACCACGTCTACATCGAGATTTGCGACATATTGGGCTACCGTGCCGCCGCCGCCTTCGTCCACTTTGCCGAGCTCCCCTACTTGCCAGATGATACCGGCATCGTCAAATATTTTGCGGACTCGGCCCATAAACTCGGCGCTGGCGTCAGAGGTGCCGCTTTTACCGCGGGAGCCTGTATATTTGGTTACCACAATGCCCTTATTCAGGTAAGAGGCGTTCATTTTGTCGTGCACGGTGGGGAAGGTGGGGTCAAAGGCCGCGTTGACGTCTGCCGAGAGGCATTGTGACCGGCGCAGAACATCGCGTGCCTCCACACCTTGCTGCTTGGCGATGTCTTCAATAAAGTGCTTGAGATAGGCAGAGTTGAGCCCTGTATTGCCGTCACTGCCGGTCTCTTCTTTATCGGTCAAAACGGTCACAACGGTGTGCTCGGGCGCCTTGCACTCAAGTACCGCCATGAGTGAAGGGTATGCGCAAACGCGGTCATCCTGCCCGTAGCCGCCTATCATACTACGGTCAAGTCCGATATCGGATGCGGCACATGCCGGCACCATCTCCAGCTCCGCGCTAAAGAAGTCTTCTTCCACCAAACCGTATTTTTCATTTAACAATTTTAATATATTGAGTTTGACAAGGTCACTGCCTTTGTCGCTACGGAACGGGCGGCTGCCGATTAAAACATTCAGCTCCTCCCCTTTTATGCCTTCGGAAAGGGTGCGCTTGGATTGTTCGGCGCCCAAATGCGGTAAGAGGTCGGTAATAACGAACTTTGGCTCATCCATTTTTTCACCGATTGTTATCTGCAGGGATTTGCCGTTTTTCAGCATGACAACGCCATGCATGGCTAGCGGAATCGCCGTCCATTGGTATTTTTTAATCCCGCCGTAATAATGGGTTTTAAGTAGCGCAAGGTCGCTGTCTTCGTACAGCGGGTTGGGTTTTAAATCAATCCGCGGTGCGTCAATATGCGAAGCAACGATTTTAACCCCTTCGCTCAAACTCTTTTTGCCGAACACCGTCAAAATGATGGCCTTGTTGCGGTTCATGTAATAAACCTTATCGCCGGGCTTGTATGTTGCCGAGGCCTTGAATGGGACAAATCCGGCCTTTTTTGCGGCATTTTCCGCAAAGGTTGCTGCCTCTCGCTCGGTCTTGCAAAGCGTAATAAAATCTTTATAGCCTTCGCAGAATGCATCCGCCTCGTTTATTTCGTCATCCTGCATCACCAATGCGACGTGTTTTTGGTCAAGACACAACTTTTCTTTTAAGAGGTCCGCTGCTGTTTTTTCTTCACACATAGTGTTCTCTCCTTACATCATTTACTTTATTCGTTTATGGTCTTTTCGATCAAGCGCATCAATTTTTCTGTCTCTTGTTTAACGATTGACGGCGGATGCGCTTGCAAAATAATATCTGCTTTTTCAAAATAATGCTTGTCAGGGGGCTGGGCTTTTATTCTTTTCATCGCCTCTGCCTCGCTAAGCCCATCACGCCGCATAATGCGTTCAAGGCGGATTTCGATGGGTGCCGTGACAACGGCAATGATATCGCACCGCTCGGCAAGCCCGCTTTCGAGCAGCACCGCGGCATCGATAACAACTGCTCGTGCCCCGCTTTTTTGTAATTCCTTAATCTTGTTTTCAATATTCACCGTAATGGCAGGGTGCGTTATCGCATTGAGCTTTTTCGTGTTTGCTTTTGTCGCAAAGGCGCGTGACCCGAGCAGTCGGCGGTTAAGAGAACCGTCCTCACAAATAATATCCTGCCCGAATGCGGCGGCCAGTTCCTGTAATACGAGTGAGCCGGCAACCGTTATCTCTCTTGCCGCCACATCACCGTCTATGACCGGTATGCCTTGCTCGGCAAGCACACCCGCAAGCGTACTTTTTCCGGCGCCCGTTTGACCGGTCAAACCGATAACCAAAAGTTTCATAGCTCAATCACCTCAAATGCAGCCGCTCGCAAGAGCCTGTTATAAACAGCCAAACTAAGCCCACGGGTCGCGGGGCAACGGGCAAAGACGGTCTGCACATGGGGCAGAGCATCTATTTGGCGAAGGGCGCTAAACAGTCTTTGGGCTTGCTCCGCGGGATTTTCTAAGCGCCCGAAACCGATGGCTTTTACAGGCATCATTTCTTGTTCGCCTTCATAACAAAGGACCGCTGTATTGCTCGACGCATCTTTTTGCACATAATCGATAAATTCCGGGAGGTTACCCTTTACGATAATCAGCCTTGCCTTGGGAGAATAGTGTTTATACTTCATCCCGGGGGATGCCGGTGTTTCACCCATAGACGGCGCACTAAACACCGCAAGGTCAATTTCTATTTTGCCAAGCACCGCTTCAAGTTGCTCGGGTGTAATGCCGCCCGGTCTCAACAGACGCGGAATTTTACCGGCTAGCGTAATAACCGTAGACTCAACCCCGACAGCACACTTGCCCGCATCAACGACTGCGTCAATACGCCCCTCTAAATCGTCAAGAACATGCCTTGCGCTCGTTGGGCTGGGGCTACCCGAGGTATTAGCCGACGGAGCGGCCAAGGGCACCCCTGCCGCTTTAATCAAGGCCCTTGCAACAGGATGCGAAGGCATGCGCACCGCCACGGTGTCAAGCCCCGCGCTTACCTCGTGCGGGATTAGGGTTGTTTTTTCAAGCACGATGGTCAAAGGGCCGGGCCAAAAAGCGTCGGCAAGTTTTACGGCCATGTCGGGCACCGCTTTGACAAGCGGAAAAACCTCTTCAAAGCGGCTGATATGGACAATCAAAGGATTGTCCTGCGGCCGGCCTTTTGCCTTAAAGATTTTTGCTACCGCCTCGCCGTCAAGAGCGTTTGCGGCAAGCCCGTATACCGTTTCGGTCGGTATGGCAACCAACCCACCGTTTCGCAGAATAGCGGCGGCGGCTTCAATTTTTTCGGTGTCATTGGGCGAGTTTATTTGAAATATTTTTGTTTGCATTTTTTGTGTCCTATAAAATCCCTCCACCGCAAATGAACCGTTATGCGGTTCTATGCGGTCCCCCTCCCGTTTGTTACAGCGCATATTCAGCAGTTACTAATGCGCCGTGGGAGGTAAAAAGGGAAATTTTAATCTTTATTCCGCTTTTAATTTTTCTGCGGTGTCTGCGGTTATTAAAGCATCTATAATCTCGTCTAAATCTCCGTCAAGAATCGCTTCCAAACGATACAGGGTAAGACCCGTACGATGATCGCTGACACGTCCCTGGGCATAGTTGTAGGTGCGTATCCGTTCACTTCGGTCCCCTGTGCCGACTTGCGACTTTCTTTCGCCGGCTATCAAGGCCTCTTGCTTTTGCTGTTCCGCTTCCAAAACCCTTGAGCGCAGAATTTTCATTGCCTTATCTTTATTCTTATACTGGCTGCGTTCGTCCTGGCATTCGACAACCGTGCCCGTGGGCAGATGCGTAATGCGGATGGCGGAATCGGTTGTGTTAACATGTTGCCCGCCGGCGCCGCTGGAACGGAAGGTGTCTATCTGCAAATCCGCAGGTTGGATGTCGATATCAACCTCCTGTGCTTCCGGCAGGACGGCTACGGTTACGGTTGAGGGGTGTATTCTGCCCTGGCTCTCCGTCTCCGGCACACGTTGGACACGGTGCACGCCGCTTTCAAACTTAAAGCGAGAATAGGCGCCTTCGCCTTCTATCATAAAGCTAACCTCTTTAAACCCGCCGAGCCCGGTTTCGTTTGAGGAGAGTATTTCCGACTTCCAGCGCCTTGCTTCAGCGTACATGGAATACATTCTGAATAGTGTATGTGCAAAAAGTGCTGCCTCGTCGCCGCCGGCTCCGCCTCTGATTTCGACAATAACGTTTTTATCGTCATTCGGGTCCACCGGCAAAAGAAGAATCTTCAGTTCATCCAACGTGTTTTCAAGCGTTTCTTTTGAGGACTCATATTCTTCTTGAACCATTTCATGAAAATCTTTGTCCATCCCGCCTTCGTCCAGCAAAGCCTTTGCCTCTTCCATAGCGGCCAGTGCCGCGTTATACGCGCGAAATTTTTCCACAACAGGTGTGAGCCTTTTGGACTCTTGCATCAGTTTACGGTAATTTTCCATATCCGCCATTACAACCGGGTCACACAGTTGCCTGTTTATTTCTTCAAAGCGTTGTTCTACATTTTTTAACTTATCGAGCATAATTGCCTCCGTCATATTTTAATCTACGTGTACGAGTATGATTTGGGAGGCTCCCCTTCCTTTTCTTCTCGCAGGATTTTCTTAATGCTTTTTTCCGCCTTCACGCGCGGCACCATAATTTCTCTGCCGCAAGCCTCACAGCGAATGCGAAAATCCATGCCTATGCGCAGCACATCAAAACAGTTGCTGCCGCAAGGGTGATTTTTCTTCATAATCAGTTTGTCGCCAACGCGGACATCCATGGTTTTCCTCCGGCAATATAAATTAGCGCTTGCACTTAGCCTATTTATATATTATAACATATTTTGCGCACGCTGTTAACTGCTACGCCGCTTTTAATCGGTGCCGGGCGTACACCATACCGATCCCTCATTAAAAACAAATTAAAAACTTATGAATTAAAGTTTTTATAACCGAGGCCAGTATCAGACAATTCTTCCGCCGCCCAAGACCGTGCCGCCATCATACAGTACCGCTGCCTGCCCACGGGTAATTGCACTTTGCGGCTCGGCAAAAATGACATGAATTCTGCCCCCACTCAAGGGTGTTATTGTCCCCAATGCGGGTGTAGCTTTATAACGAATCTTGACTTCCGCACGGATTTCTTCTTGCAAAGCCTCAAAGGCAATCCAATTCATGTTTTCCGCCACCAATTCTTTCGAAAACTGAGCGCCTTCGTCTCCAAGGGTAACGGTGTTCGCCTTGGCATCTATGTTGATTACATATTTGGGTTGGCCGAAA
>JAAYFA010000337.1 GCA_012728445.1 Clostridiales bacterium
CTCCATTGCTTCTCCATTGCTTCTCCATTGCTTCACGGGCGAACACTGTTCGCCCCTCGAAGACTACTCCAACGTCTTACACGTCCACAGGCCGAGCGCCGGATTGCTGATGTAAAATATTTTTTCCCCATTTGCCAAGGTATTAAAGCCATCCTTCAGCGTTTCGGGGTTGTAAAGCTGGGTAGCTTTACAGTATGGCATGTAGTTGAAGGAGGCGCAGGTCACCTCTTGTTCGCTGAGTTTTTGGGTGCAGTAGGTAATGCGGAAGCGGCCATCGGACGAACCGTGGATGAGATGCGCCGCGACGGAAAGATTCTCTTGTAAATCTTCGTTTTCCTTTACCAGCTCCAGCACCTTCATGCGCCCGACATAGCCGTACTTGCGGATGAGGCGGTCGTTTTCGTCGTCCTCGCCGAACTTGCGCACGCCGGGGGCTAAAATAATCAGCTCGCCATCCTGTGCCATGGCCATGCGCGTTCTGTAGATGGCCTTATTGCCAAGCCACATACTTTTAAACTCCCGCTCATCTAAATATACAACCACTTTTTGAAGCGGCGGGCCGACGCAGGTTAAATTTTTCGCTTGGCTCATGGCCACCGCCTGTTCAAAAAGCTGCCGTTGATTGCCAATATATAAGCCGTGAATAAAGGTGTCGTCGCCCGTGTGGGTGGTGACGGTGAGCACATACAGCAGTGGTACGTCTTCTAAAAACTTTTCTTGTGCGTAATCGAATACGAGGCGCACGGGCGAAAAGTCCTTACCCATCAAGCGTTCCATGCCGTAAAAAGCGCCGAGCATATGGGAGCTGTTGATCATGCTGCTGCCCCCGCACCCGACGAATATGTTTTTGGAATAGTTCGCCATGCCCACCACCTCGTGCGGAACGACTTGGCCGATGGAAATAATCAAGTCATAGCTCTTGTCCATAATAAGGCGGTTGACTTCCACATCAATTTTGCTGTTGACGAGCCCTTCGGACACTTCGTTTATAAATTCCGCCGGCACCTCGCCGAGCTTGACGACATCCGTCTTCCAGTTGTGAACGAGGATTTTTTCAAACGGAACCCCTTCGCCGAAAAACGCCAAGCATTCTTTTTCTGTCATTGCCTCATGCGTGCCAAGCGCCGGGAGGATGTCTACCTCACAGCTGTCTGCCAGCAAATCGTAATAAATCTCCGTAATCGTCCCCGCACCGGAATACATGCGTGTATAGTCCGGTGGCACTAGCAATACCTTCTTTAAATCTCTGCCGGCCAAGGATTCTTCCAGCGCTTTTTTCAGTGCCTTTTTATCCAAACCGGTTTCACTTTTAATAACCATGTTAACCTCCCCGCCGCTGACATCCGCGGCAAAAAAAGCGTCTTCATTTAATAGTTTATCATAAACACGCTGATTTTCAAAGAGTAATAAGCAAAAAAATTATGAGTTTGCCTGCGCGGCCGATAGTGATTTTTCTTCGTGAACAGGTGTCACATTGCCGTGTTTGACAAACAACAGGCAAATAGCCGCAACGACGACTGCTGCCGCCGCAACAGGGTACAGCACCGCGTAACCGTACTTGGTGTTGTCAATTAAAACGCCGATAACGAAGGGCGCTATCGTTCTGCCAATGGTGCACGCCACCGTGTATGCGGAAACGAAGGTCCCCAGAGTGGAAGCATCCGACAACTCAAATAGCATCGGCATGGAAATGATGTTCAGTGCAGACCAGCCGATACCGAACAGCAGATAAGCGACAAGAGTTAACAGGCCAAACTCTTTCATAAATGCCGCTATCACAAACCCGGAAAAAAGAAAGCCAAGGCCGAGCATAACGGTGTTCTTGCGCCCGATTTTTTTGGCCACAACCGTAACCGGGTAGATTACAATCAAGCCGCCAACACCGATAAGAATAACAAAAATACCCGTTTGATTGTAGGGCATGTCCCAAACCTTGTTCGCATAATTGACATAGGTGGACATAACCGCGCCATACGCAAAAAACGAAAAAAGTGTTACCGCAAGAATAAAAAACACGCTGCGCTTTTTATCTTTGGGCATGGTGGATATTCTGAATTTGTCTTTGTGAGAACTGTCAAGCACACGGTTGTATTTGTCCAGCGTCGCTCTTTGCGCATTGTGCATTTTGCTTTCATTGACAAAAAGCATAAACATGACCAAAGACAAAACCATTACCGCCGTTGTGGCGGAATAAACGACCGTAAAGTTTGTACCGAATACGATAATAAACACCGTGACCGCAAAACCGCCCGAGGCCAAAACGATGCCTTTGAGTGCGTTCGCTTCCGAATTCAGGGGTTTTGGCGTTAAGTCGGGGATGATGGCAAAGGCCGCCGGCTGGTTCACTGCCATACCGAGCATTGCCACGGTAATAAAAACAGAAAAACCGACGGTTGAATTACGATTGGCAAAAACCATCGCACCGATCATCGAAGCGGCGGTAATCAGCCCGCCCACTACAATATAGGGCTTGCGTTTGCCAAACTTGCTTGTCGTTGAGTCCGAAAGCATCCCAAAAAGAGGGAACAGCAAAAGGGCGCACACGTTGCCGATAGACATGATGACGCCCTTAAATGTTTCACTGTTGCCGAGTTTTACAACCAGTATGTTTTGAATAGTGCTATTAAAAATCTCACTGAACGCTCCCCAGGTGACGAGCGACAGCGATATAAGTAAGGTAACTTTAACATTCAGTTTCAGTTTTTCTTCCATCGTTGCTCCCTTTGTTTGTTGTGTATTACTCGGCGACGCCATGTATTTCGTCAATGTTTTGCACATATAAAATACCCGTACCCGCTTCGTCCAGGCTGAGGTGTTGATTGATCGAGTCGATAACCGCTCTCGCCGCTTGTGTTTTGACGATGACGATGACGATCTCTTTTTCCGGCTCAATGTCCATCATAAACACTTTTTCCGTCTCATGTATACCGGCGCCCCTGGCATTGATAATGGTACCGCCTTTGGCGCCGGCTGCCGCCGCGGCGTCAATAACCAGTTCCGACCGACCTTTTTCCACCACTACCGTAATAATTTTGTACATTGCGCTGTTTTCGCCTCCCGTCTCATCATAAAGATCTAGATTTTCACACACCAGCGTGTGCGTGCCCGTAACATTACATACCGCTATCGTGAACACAATCCCGTGATTGGGCTTGTTCAGTTTTAACTCATGCGTCAGTGCCTGCATCGCTTTTAGTGCGGTCTGCTTTTCGCTGACCATAAAGACAATCTCTTTGCGCGAATCGGCAAGCCCCAGATACTCCAAAAAGTGATTGTGCGCCGTGCCCCGAGCAAGGAAAACTGTTCCGCCCGTCACACCCGAGCGCTTCGCTATGTGGAGTGCTTTGCTGCCTTTGCCACAGTCTACAATCACATAAAGCAGGCAAACTTCAAACGGCCGTTCTTGTTCATCCATTTTTCTTTGCGCCTCTCCTTTCTTTCCTTTCTTTCCTTTTTCTCCTTTTTGACTCTAGCGTAAAAAGTAAACCCAGTAGTTGCAGCGCAATAATCGGTGTCGTCGCAACCATAGCAATCGTACCAAAGCCGTCTATCAGAACATCGGCACTTTCGGTCGCCTGTGCGACACCCTGTGAAAACGCTAATATAAAAGTCGCCGTCATCGGACCGGAAGCCACGCCGCCGGAATCAAACGCGATGCCGACAAAAAGCGGTGGTGCCAAATAAGACAAGCCAATACACAGTATGTATGCCGGTAGCAAATAATGCCAGAGATTTATACCCGGCTCGACTATCCGCAGCATCGACAGCGCGACCGCCGCACCCACACCCACCGCAAGCGCTAACATGACCAGCCTTCTTTTCACATAGCCGCTGGTGACATCTTCAATTTGGCGCGTGAGCACATGCACGGCGGGTTCCACCAGAATCGTCACAAGGCCCAAAGCGAAGCCCAAAGCAATCACGTAGATATTGTTGTCGAACCCTGCCATTTTATTGCCGATTAACCCGGCGGCTTCCATAAACCCGGCATTGACCCCCGCGAGGAACACAACCAGCCCCACAAAGGTAAATGTCATACCCGAAAGCACGCCGATAAATGATTTTTTGGGCATTTTAAAGTAAACGATCTGAAAAAATACAAAGGTCAGTAAAATCGGTAAAAGTGCGATGAGAACTTCAATCGCAGCTTTCAGCATTTCTTCAAGAAAGGGCATAAAAATAGAGTGCGAATACACCGCGCCGTTTTCAACTACACCTACCA
>JAAYFA010000209.1 GCA_012728445.1 Clostridiales bacterium
CGGTTGTGTGCCTTTACTCCTTTGGCCTTATAGGCGTCGGTAATGGACATGACCCAAACGCCGCTTTTCAGTTTGACGATGTCAAAGCCGCCCTCATGCTTGAGTGCTTGTTCAATGTGCATGTTGCCAAAAGTTACGCCCCCGTCATGGGACTCATAACTAATAACATGATTGGTCGGCTCACCGTTGCGAAAGTAGGAACGCAGGGTGCCGTTTTTAAGCACAACACTTGCCGCTTGTTCGGGCGCGGTGGAGGCAAACGGCAGGCCGTAGCCCCACGTTTCGCCGGCGTCGTCGGTAAATGCGGTAAGCGAGCAGTGAATGCCGTCGGAATACAGCGGCAGCATCAAGCGAGTCTTCCCATCAAACTTAAACTCCGTCGGTTTATTCTTTGTCTGCCAGCCGAGGGAACGTGTAATCGGTCGCCACTTTTTGTAAGGTGTATCGGCGCCGGCGGCAACTTTGCAGATTCTTTCCGCTTCCCACCAAATATATATTTCAAGGAAAGGAGCGATGCCGGGGTACTTCTGTTCTTTGCGAATATAAGCGATGGCAAGTTGCATGGAATTGCGCAGCGCCACAACAAAGCTATCCGTTATATAGCGGTCTTCCATCTTCACATATTCATTTGCGGGCAAACGATGCTCTTTAAACTGTTCTGCCGTTATGTAGCGGCACTCGCCATTTACTGCGCCGTAGGTATACCGTTCATGTTCAAAGCCGCTTGCCCTGCCCTGCAGTTCATCGTATCTTGAAGGGTTTAGAATCCCGCGGTCCGCCCACTCGGGGGCTTTATCATAGCCATATTCAAGTTCATAAAAACCTTTTTCGGCGTAGCGATATTTTGGCTGTGAGGTTTCCCAACAGTTTGAGAGCACGGGGTACCAGAAGAACCACAGTCTGTCGTTTTCGCCAACAAAGACTGTCGGGTTACAGTCCGCCATACCGGCCACATCCGCAATGACAAACGGTTCTTGCCACGTGCCGCCGACCGGCTTCCTCGCCGCTAAAATTCGGCCGTCATTCCCCTTGCGCTCGCCGTCGGACTGGAACCATACACTGATAAGCTCGCCGTTGTGAAGGCAGGCGATGCCTGACCCGTGGGTGTGTTCCTCAATAACGGGGAAGATATCCTCGATAACCGGTGTGTCGTAACCGTCCAATCCCGCAATTTTTATCGGCTTATATTCTTCGAAAATCGGCTGAACAGCTTTCTTCTTTTTCATTGAAAAATCAAAAATTCGCTCGTTATTCGCGATTGTTTTCACTAATTTGAAAAACTTGACCGGTGCGGGTTTGGTGAAAACTTTTATTTTGTTCTGCCGATACCACTTTTTCTCCGGCTGAAGGGCTTCTCCGGTGCCGATATTCAACCTGAACTGCGAAGCATCGTAAAGATTTGTCCACGTTTTACCAAGGTCGGCAGTCTTGCCCACAGGCAAGAGTTCGCCGGCGGCTTTGATGGATAAGCTGATTGTTCCGGCTTGTTCACTCAGTACAAACTCGTCCCCGTCTTCGAGCGAGCATATCAAATAATCGCGGCTGTCAAAATTCGCACCGTTGTCGAAGGAGTGCAGGAGCAGCGCACAAGAAAACAGGTTGGAATACACCGGCAAAATTAGGGCGTCTTTGCCTTCAAACTTAACCTCCAGCGGCTTCCCTCTTACGGAAAAACCGGTGCGGCGTGCGAAGGGATAATGGTTTTCGCCTATCTTCACGCCATAGAGCTTGCCGAGCGCAAGAGAGCGTTTTTCGTCTACGAACAAATCAAATTTCTCCTGTGAAAAATCCGGTTTCTCGGCCAGCACTTTGCTGATCGCCTCATAACGACGACAAAGTTCGGGGGTGAAAGTATCCTCCGCCTCATTAACACCCGCGCTCTCCCTGGCATCTGTAAAACTGCCGCCCAAACGGGGGTAAACAGCATCACGCCAAGTCCATTTGATAAAGCTATCCCCATAGCTGCCTTTGGGTGCAAAAGCCGCCATGGGCTGCTGTGTATCCTCATCCACACAGTGCACGGCCGTGTAAAAAAGCCATAGGGCTTCGTTTTTGTCCATAAAGAGAATCGGCTTCGTGCAGACCATGTCCTCGATGGTGTCGAGTAAAACAGGCTTATTTGCCTGTGTGCTTTGTACACAGGTAAGCTGAATAATACCGTTTTGCTCGGTTACCCTTAAAACACATTTTGAGTTTATGTTGATTTCGTTCATTTTTAACGCTACGCCCCTTCAGGTTTTTTCATTTATTAAATGCCGCCCGTGCGGATGTCCTCAAGGTGAAATGCAGAGCAATCCCAGCCACGAGCGCCAGTGACCCTCCGAAAAAGAAGGGGGCGGACGGGCTGATATTGTCCCATAAAAATCCGGCGAGCGTCGATGCGGGTAACAGTGCAATGCCGACGAGCGCCGCGTGTAACCCAAGCATCGTTCCTTTCAAATCCTTCGGCGAAATTTCGGATATGAACGCTCGCTCAACCCCCGCCGTCATCGCCGTATAAACACCATAAGCAACAAACATCAGCACGACGGTAGCCTTGCTCTGCGCGAGTGCGAACCCAAAATAGACCAGTGCAAAAACGGCGTAACCCGATACCAAAAGGCGCTTGCGCCCGATTCTGTCCGAAAGCCGACCCAGCGGTAAGGCCAAAAGGGAAGCGGTAACATTGTACGTAAAATAAAGCAAAATCACGCCGGCAGGGGTAAAGCCTTTATGCTGCGCACGCAAAAGTAGCAATGCGTTCGAAGAGTTACCGAGCGTGAATAAAAAGGTAATGACCAAAAACATCTTGAGGCGGACGTCCAACTTGTCAAAGTTTTTGAAAAAGTTTATTTGTTCGCTCGCGCACCGAGGCAACTTTTTCTCACGAACGAAACCCAGCATAATAAGCCCAAGCACGGCAGGGATAGCCGAGAAAAGAAAAAGATTTTTGTATTGAAAACCGTCATGGCTGGAACGGACAAGAAAAAAGGCGATCAAGATGCCGAGTGCCGACCCCGCCATATCCATTGCTTTATGAAGGCCAAACGACCTACCGAGCGTATCCCGAGAGGCGCTTTCACATATCAGTACATCCCGCGGTGCAGTCCTAATCCCTTTGCCGACACGATCAATTACCTTGGCAAATAAAATGCCCGGCCACGAGGTGGCAAAAATCAAGGCCAGCTTGTAAAGCAGTCCGCCGGAATAGCCCAAAAAAGCCAGCGGCTTTTTTTTATTATATTTGTCCGCATAATAGCCGCCGAACACTTTGAGAATACTCGCAAGGCTTTCTGCAATTCCTTCGATAATCCCAACCAGTGCGGGCTTTGTTCCAAACACATTAACGAGGTACAGCGGGATAATCGGATACACCATTTCGGTGCTGACATCCGAAAAAAAGCTGACCAACCCGAGTAGCACAATATTAGACATACTTTCATCGCCAATCCGATTTTATGCGGTTTGCATTACATTCGTCCAATAATAGGATAACATTTAAAACAAAAAAAGCAATATAAAGTGCAGGATTTGCTGTCAACATTCCTTTTAATGCAAAAACCGTATTATTGGCATGCGTAATGGCGTGCGAATTCGCACGCCATTATATTTTTTGATTTTCGGTTAAAGGACATCGTATCCTTGGTCTTCAATTGCGTTCTTGATCGCTTCCATGTTCACCTTAGCCGCATCAAACGCCACAGTAACTGTCTTTGCCGCCAAATCAACCGTGACTTTGCTGACACCGGTCAAGGCGCCAACCGCCGTTTTTACCGCATTTTCACAGTGTGCGCAAGACATCCCGTCCACTTTCAGCATTTGTGTTTCCATTTGATTTTCTCCTTTCAAATGTGTCTTCTACCCTAAATTTTATTGATACGGCTTGAATCTTTTCAGCCGCAAAGCGTTGGTTAAAACCGATACCGAACTCAGCGACATCGCCGCCGCCGCAAACATGGGGTTGAGTAGCGGTCCGCCAAAAATATACAGAAGCCCTGCGGCCAGCGGAATACCCGCCGTATTGTAACCAAAAGCCCAAAACAGGTTTTGTTTGATGTTGCGAATGGTGCTCTTGCTCAGGTGAATGGCTGTGGCGACATCCATCAAATCGCTCTTCATCAGCACAATATCCGCCGACTCAATGGCTACATCCGTACCGGAGCCGATGGCGATGCCAATATCCGCTTGGACGAGCGCCGGCGCATCATTGATGCCGTCCCCTACCATCGCAACCTTTTTGCCCATGGCTTGCAGTTTTTTAACTTCGTTGGATTTTTCCTGCGGTAGCACTTCGGCCAAAACGCGGTCAATGCCTACCTGCCGGGCTATTGCTTCGGCGGGTCTAATGTTGTCGCCGGTGATCATTGCAATCTCCAGCCCCATGGAGCGGAGTTTTTCAATCGCTTTTAGGCTGCTCGCCTTGACCACATCGGCCACGGCAATGATGCCGGCTATTTGTTTATCTACTGCGACATACATCGGGGTTTTGCCCTCGTTTGCGAGCAAGTCCGATTTTTCGGTGAGGATGTCGAGGGATATTTTTCTTTCATCCATTAATTTTTTATTGCCGATAAGAACATGGCTATTTTCTATGGCAACCTCAATGCCAAAGCCCGGAATAGCTTCAAAACGACCCGGTTTAATGAACGTGATGTTTTTCGTTTCGCCGTACTTTACTATCGCTTCGCCCAGCGGATGTTCCGAACCTTTTTCTGCGGATGCCGCGAGCTGTAAAAGGCGTTCTTCCGTCATGTCGGCAGCTGTTATAATATCCGTCACTTCCGGCTTTCCTTCGGTGATGGTGCCTGTTTTGTCAAAAACAATGGTATCGATTTTATGGGTGGTTTCCAGCGCTTCACCGCCTTTAAACAAAATCCCACACTCCGCACCTTTCCCGGTACCCACCATAATAGCGGTGGGGGTGGCAAGTCCCAGTGCGCAGGGGCAAGCGATAACGAGTATGGAGATAAAAATAGTCAACGAAAACTCAAGCGTTTGCCCGGAAATGAGCCAGGCCAAAAACGCAACCGTGGCGATAGCAAAAACAATCGGTACAAAATAACCGGAAACGATATCCGCCATTCTTGCAATGGGTGCTTTCGTGCCTTGTGCTTGTTCGACAAGTTTGATGATTTGTGCGAGCGCAGTATCTCCGCCGACTTTGGTCGCCTTAAAGCGAATCACACCATTTTTGTTGATGCCGGCGGCGAAAACTTTATCCCCCGCCTGCTTGTCTACCGGAATACTTTCGCCTGTGAGCATGGATTCGTCCATCGATGTATGGCCTTCTGTAACGACGCCGTCCACCGGAACTTTTTCACCGGGCTTTACCAAGACGATATCGCCCATTTCCACTTCATCAATCGGCACTTCAACCTCTAAACCATTTTGTATGACAATCGCCGTTTTCGGGGCGAGCCCCATGAGCTTTTTAATGGCTTCGGAGGTTTTGCCTTTTGAGACGGACTCGAGCGATTTGCCGAGCAAGATCAGGGTGATAATGACGCCGGCACTTTCAAAATACAAGCCGTGGACCGCGTCCATTGCAACCGCCATGTCGCCCGTGATGATGCGGTAGGTCGAATATAGACTGAACAAAATTGCCGCCGTCGTGCCGATGGCAATGAGGGAAGCCATATTCGGACTGCGCTGAAAAATAGCTTTGTAGCCGACGGTGTAAAAGTTCCGCCCGGCGATGATAATCGGCGTGACCATCACAATTTGTGCCAGCGCAAACGTTAAGGGGTGCTCCATGGGCATAAGAAATGACGGGATGGCAAAGCTCAGCCAACTGACCATGGAACCCATGGCCAAATAAAGCAGTGGGACCGCAAAGATGACGGAAACTGTAAATTTGCGCCAAAGCGTACGGACTTCCTTTTCTTTGCGCAACTTGTCCTCGTCAACAGCGTTTTCCCGCTCGGCA
>JAAYFA010000124.1 GCA_012728445.1 Clostridiales bacterium
CGCATACAATGCGTTCCCTACGAATCCAGACTTCGGAACGCATACAATGCGTTCCCTACAAATCCAGACTTCGGAACGCATACAATGCGTTCCCTACAAATCCAGACTTCGGAACGCATACAATGCGTTCCCTACAGATCCAGCGAATCTATCAGACTATCCGCCGCTTGCCGAACCATAATATTTATAAAATCGTCAACGAAGTTCTTCAGTTTAATCGGCTGTATCTCGCCGGTATCCATTTTCTTTAGGTTGACTTCCCCTTTTTCAAGGTCGTCATCGCCTAAAACCATGGAGTAAACAGCGGCTATCTTGTCGGCGTATTTCATCTGTGCTTTAACGGAACGCCCCACAACATCAAACTGTGCGCTGACGCCCGAAACTCTGAGTGCATGGGTGAGCGCTGCGGCTTGTAAAGATCCTTTTTCGCCGACGCTTGCTATATAGAGCTCACAGGCGGCCGGGGCGGGCAGTTCAATGCCCTGAGCCTTCATTAAAAGCACAAGCCGCTCCAGTCCCAAGGCAAAACCGAGTGACGGGACAGATGGGCCCCCTACTTCTTCCACAAGCCCGTCATAGCGTCCGCCGCCGCAAACCGTGCCTTGTGCCCCAATTTCGTCGGAGACAAACTCAAAAACGGTACGGGTGTAATAATCGAGCCCACGGACAATGCGGGGGTTAATGGCATACGGGATATGCATGGCGTCGAGATATTGCTTGACCGCCTTAAAATGTTCTGCACAGTCCGCGCAGATATAGTCCAGCATCGCCGGCGCATCTTTTGCTATGGCTCCACAGACCGGGCTTTTGCAGTCGAGTATGCGCATGGGATTTCTGTCGAGTCTATCGAGACAAGTCACGCAAAGCTCTGCCTTTTTTGCATCAAAATACGTTTTTAGCGCTGCGTGATAGTGTGCCCTGCACTGTGGGCATCCGATGGAGTTGAGCTCCAACTTCAGGTTTTTAACGCCCAAAAAGGCAAAAATTTCATCTGCCAGCGCAATCATTTCGCCGTCTGCCGCCGGAGCGGATGTGCCGAAACATTCCGCACCGAATTGTTGAAACTCCCGCAGTCTGCCCGCTTGTGGTTTTTCGTAGCGGTAGCAGGAAGTCAAGTAACACACTTTTTGCGGATAGGCCTCGTTGAACAGCCCATGCTCCAAAAAGGCACGCACGGCCCCTGCCGTGCCTTCCGGCCGCAGAGTAATTGAGCGCCCGCCTTTGTCGTTAAAAGTGTACATTTCCTTTTGCACTACGTCCGTTGTGCTGCCCACGGAACGGGTGAAAAGTTCTGTATGTTCAAAAACGGGGGTTCGGATTTCTTTAAATCCGAATTTCCCCGCAATCGTAAGCATTGTCTTTTCAATAAATTGGTTATGATGGACCTGCGCGGGTAAAATATCCTGCGTACCCTTGATTGCTTTGGTAATTAACGCCATGAAAGATACCTCGTTACTTTTTTGGATTGACGATGTTCCGCCAGTCCAAATCGCCGCGGTCCAGACTGTGTATGAGCGCCTCCGCAGTGGCAATATTGGTCGCGACAGGCACGTTGTATACATCGCAGAGCCTTAGAAGGTTTGCTTCGTTGGGCTCATTGGGCCTTGGCCCGCTCGGATCGCGGAACATCAGTAGCACATCAATTTCGTTGTAGCCGATTCTTGCGGCGATTTGTTGGTCGCCGCCTTGCGCTCCGCTTAAGAACAGTTCAATGTCTAAACCGGTGGCCTCGCTGACAAGTTTGCCGGTTGTGCCCGTGGCGCATAGGGTATGGCGGCTCAATATCCCGCAGTAAGCGATACAGAATTGAGTCATCAGCTCTTTTTTGGAGTCATGCGCTATAAGTGCTATATTCATTATATTTCCCCCTTAAAAGGTATGTGACCATTAGTATGATTATAGTAACAGAGAAACTCTGTCATGGCAAGCATAGAAAAATCGCGTGGAATCTACTTTTGTGGTTATTCTTCTTCGGGATCTTCCAACTCTTCCGGTTGGCTGTTGTCCTGTATATCTTCCTGAGTGTCATCTTCAACATCTGTTTCAAGTTCTTCGCACCCGCACTCGATATCGTCCTCTTCCTCTTCCTCGGCTTCAGCCGCGGTAACGGTAACCAAGCGCTCACCGGGGGTGACTTTCATCACACGCACGCCCTTTGACGGCCTTGCGAAAATACTGATTTCCGAAGCGGGTATCCTAATAATAATCCCATCGGACGAAATCAAGATCAAATCGTCGTCGTCGTTGATGACGATACTGGAGGCAACATCGCCGTACTTTTTCACTCTGTAATTGGTAACGCCCTTGCCGCCTCTTGCTTGCAGGCGGAAATCATCGATTTCGCTACGTCTGCCGTAGCCGGTTTCGCTCACGGTAAATACGGTTTTGCCTTTCTGCAAAACAGCCATCCCGACGACTTCGTCGCCTTCCCTGAGCGTGATGGCTTTAACGCCTCTCGCGGTTCTGCCCAAAGGCCTCGCATCGTTTTCGTTGAAACGGATACACATGCCTTTACGTGTCGCCACAATCAAATCGTCATCGCCGCTTGTGAGCCTTACCCAGGCCAGTTCGTCGTCTTCATCCAGATTGATGGCGATAACACCGGTCTTACGGACATTCTTATAGGCTTCAAGCGCTGTGCGTTTGATAATGCCTTTGCGCGTTACCATGCAAAGATATTGTCCTTCTTCCTCGCGCGGCGCCCTGATCATAGCCGAAATTCCTTCTTCCCCTTCGATGGGTAAGAGGTTGACAACATTCATCCCCTTGCTTGTACGTGAACCCTCGGGGATTTCGTAGCCCTTGATGCGATACGTTCTGCCCTTCGTGGTGAAGAACATCACGTAATCATGCGTGGAGCAGGTAAACATGGTCTGCACGACATCTTCCTCGCGGCGTGTCATTCCCTTTACGCCGCGGCCGCCTCTTCGCTGAAGGGTGTAGGTATCCATCGGTAAGCGTTTAATATAACCTAAATCCGTCATCGTAATGACGCAGGTTTCCTCGGGAATCAAATCTTCAATATCAACCTCGCCGCTGACATTCATAATTTCTGTACGGCGGTCGTCGCCAAATTTGTCTTTAATAGCCGTTACTTCTGTTTTTATAATAGACAGCAACCTGCTCTCATCGCTGAGGATTTCAATGTATTCGGCAATTTTAAGTTTTAATGCCGCCATTTCTTCCTCAATTTTTATTCTTTCGAGCCCGGTCAACTGTCCCAAACGCATTTGCACGATGGCCTGCGCCTGAATATCATCCAGACCGAAACGTTCCATCAGCGCCGCTTTGCCTTCCGGTACGCTCTTGGAAGCTCTGAGCAGCGCAATAACCTCGTCAATAAAGTCAAGGGCTATGAGCAGTCCTTCCAGTATGTGCGCGCGCTCCTGCGCTTTTCTTAGGTCAAACTGAGTGCGCCTGGTGATGATTTCGCACTGGAATTTGATGTAATTTTGTAATACTTCTTTTAACGTGAGGATTTTCGGCTCCCCGTTGACAAGCGCCAGCATAATAACGCCGAAAGTGGTTTGAAACTGCGTAAATGAATATAGCTGATTCAGCACCACTTGGGGGTTGGCATCCCGCTTGAGGTCCACAACCATCTTCATGCCTTCTCTGGAAGAATAGTCGTTGATATCCGCAATGCCCTCAATGCGTTTGTCTTTAACAAGGTTGGCCATGTTTTCGATAAGCCTCGCCTTGTTTACCTGATAAGGTAATTCGGAAACGGTGATCGCCCAACGACCGTTTTTGCCTTCCGTTATTTCCGCCTTGGCGCGGACAGTTATTTTGCCTCTGCCCGTCGCGTACGCGCTGCGAATACCCACCCTGCCCATGATGACACCCGCTGTCGGGAAATCGGGCCCTTTAATATGCTCCATCAGGTCTTCCAAGTCGGCATCCGGGTTATCAATCAAGCAACACATGCCGTCAATAACCTCGCGCATATTGTGGGGTGGGATGTTTGTCGCCATACCAACCGCAATACCCGTTGAGCCGTTTACAAGCAAGTTTGGAAAACGCGACGGCAACACAGTTGGCTCCTTGAGCCTATCGTCATAGTTTGGCGCTAAATCGACGGTTTCTTTTTCGATATCCGTCAACATTTCTTGTGAAATTTTGCTCATCCTGGATTCCGTATAACGATAGGCGGCCGCCGGATCGCCATCCACCGAACCAAAGTTGCCATGACCGTCAACGAGCATATATCGCATGGAAAAATCTTGTGCCAAACGAACCATCGCATCGTAAACGGATGCGTCGCCGTGCGGATGGTAACGCCCCAAGACCGAACCAACCGTATCCGCGCATTTGCGGTACGCTTTATCGGGCGTTAATGAATTCTCATACATCGTGTACAATATGCGCCGATGGACCGGTTTTAAACCGTCACGAACGTCCGGCAATGCGCGTGAGACGATAACGGACATGGAATAGTCCAAAAACGACTTACGCATTTCCTTACTGATATCGACATCGATCACATGTTGATCCGGGAACGACAGATCATCTATACCCATTTATTCATACTCCTCTTAACAAATCCCTGTAAAATATTTGCTCTATGGTTAAACATCCAGATTTTGGACATATTTCGCATTTTTCTCAATAAACTCTCTGCGCGGCTCAACTTTATCGCCCATCAGAATAGTAAAGGTTTCGTCCGCTCGAACAGCATCCTCAAGGGTTACCCTGAGCATCGTGCGGAACTCGGGGTCCATGGTCGTTTCCCACAGCTGATGGGCATCCATTTCGCCAAGACCTTTGTAGCGCTGAATCTCGCAGTTGCCGCCGAGCTCTTCCATATAAGTATCCCGCTCCTCGTTCGTAAAGGCATAAAAATGCTTTTTGCCTTTGCTGACTTTAAATAGGGGCGGCTGAGCGATATATATATGTTTAAAATCAATCAATGGGCGCATATAACGAAAGAAAAAGGTCAGTAATAAGGTGCGGATATGGGCGCCGTCAACGTCGGCGTCGGCCATAATCACAATTTTATCATAACGCAGTTTGGAAAGGTCAAAGTCGTCATCGATCCCCGTTCCCAAAGCCGTCACAACCGGCATCAATTTTTCGTTGCTAATGACTCTGTCGAGCCTTGCTTTCTCGACGTTGAGCATTTTGCCCCAAAGCGGCAAAATGGCCTGATAACGTCTGTCCCTGCCGGCCTTCGCGGAACCACCGGCCGAGTCACCTTCGACGATATATATTTCCGTTACCGCAGGATCTTTTTCAGAACAGTCGGCAAGTTTGCCGGGCAGGGAGTTGCTCTCCAGGGCAGATTTGCGGCGTGCCAAATCTCTCGCCTTGCGGGCAGCTTCTCTCGCGCGGGAGGCATCGAGTGCCTTGCTGAAAATCGCCTTGGCAATGGAAGGATTTTCTTCAAAATAGGTCATCAGTTTATCGTAAAGGGTGGAAGAAACCAGTTGCGCGATATCTGTATTGCCCAATTTGCCTTTTGTCTGCCCTTCGAACTGAGCATCTGTCAGTTTGACGCTCACGACCGCCGTCATTCCTTCCCGCACATCATCGCCGGACAGGTTTTTATCGGCATCCTTGAGGATGGCGTACTTGCGGCCGTAATCGTTAAATACCCTTGTAAGGGCGTTTTTAAAGCCGGTTTCGTGCGTGCCGCCATCTGCTGTGTGCACATTATTGGCATAGGAAAGAAGGATCTCGTTATAACTGTCGTTATACATCATCGCAATTTCTGCGCAGCGCTCGCCGCTCACGGTGCAAAGGTGAATGGGTGGGGTGTGCAAAGGCGTCAGTCCGCGGCTTTGGTTGAGATATTCCACAAAGCTGGAAATACCGCCCGCATAGCAAAAAACTTCTTCTAATATCTCTTCGCTGTTGCGGGAGTCGGTGAGCGTTATGCTTAACCCGGCATTTAGGAACGCCGATTCCCTAAAATGACGCTGAAGGGTTTCAAATTCATATTCCGTCGTTTCGGTGAATATCGCCGAGTCCGCCATAAAGCGGATAAGTGTCCCGCTTTCGGTCGTGTCTCCTATAATAACGAGCTCCGAAACGGCTACGCCGCGCTCAAAGCGTTGGTGATGGATATGCCCGTCCTGCGAAACTTCTACCTCTAACCATTCGGAAAGAGCGTTCACGACAGAAGAGCCCACCCCGTGCAGACCGCCGGAAACCTTATAGCCGCTGCCGCCGAATTTACCGCCGGCATGAAGCATCGTGAGAACCACCGTCACAGACGGCAACCCTAATTTTTCGTTTAAGCCAACGGGGATGCCCCTGCCGTTGTCCCTGACACAAACAACATTGCCCGGTAAAATCTCTACCTCAACATGAGAGCAAAACCCTGCAAGGGCCTCGTCAATAGAGTTGTCCACAATCTCATAAACCAAATGATGCAGACCGCGGGGGCCCGTTGAGCCGATATACATACCCGGGCGTTTACGAACGGCCTCGAGCCCTTCAAGCACTTGTATTTGGCTTGCGTCATATTTTTCCGTAACGACGGTATCCATCGTTTCGAGTTCTTCATTGATGTCTAATTTTTCCTCAGTATCCAATCGGGGACCTCCTGTACATTGATGTGAATTCGCATAATAGGCAACAAAACCTCTACATGCCGAGTGCGGAGGTTATCGGGTTTTTCCGCTTCGCCTTTTCGGGTTTATAAGGCGGTGGGTTTTCAAGCCTCATTTTGGCGCCTTTGCCATTTTTAGAGGCAAGATATTTATTAATTTGAACGACAGGGCTGAGCATATCCTTGCTCATATAATCAACGCAGTTTGCGAGCAAGTCCTGGTCGTTATTCATCGAGCCTAAAATTGAAACTGCAATCAAACTTTGTATTTCGTTTGTGCCGTCCTCATAAATTTCGTTCAAAAGACTGAAAAGCTTTTTCATCTTTAATTTGTCGTTGCCTTTGATTGTTTGAAGTACGGCCGCCGTGCCGCCATTGGCAAAGAACTCTTCCGCAAGGAATTCGCCGTACCGGTCGACATTGGCTTTGTAGTCCGCCCTTAATTCGGGGTAAAGTACGGTGAAACGGCTACCGAGCGTGTTGGCATCATAAGAAACGGCTCCGCTCTTTGCCGCCGCCTTAGAAACGGGGGCCGGCAGTTTTGAAGAAGTCCCGCCTCTGGTTTTGCTGCCGAAGCGCTGATTGAGCGACTCGGAAAAATCGTTTGCGATGTACTTCGTGTCTTTTTCGTCGGCCGTGCTCGGATCAAGCAAAGACAGCGAAAGCTGACCGAAATCCGATTCCGCGACATCTTCCCCGGTTTTTTCGGTTATTAAAAGCGCAATCTTGTCATCGAAATGTTCCATGCGCAAGGCACCTTTTTCCCCACGGAAATCAATCGTTATCTTCCCGCTTTCCGTTATGGCGGGGAGCTCCCCTTTTTTGACCCCTTGGGGCAGAACAGGTTCAAAACCGTTTGCCGCGAGTGTGTCTTCCATACCCTTAAGAACCGCAGAAAGAGCGGTATAAATATCAGTCATCATCCATAGTCTCCTCAATGTTGCATATTTTAAATATTATACCATATTATATGATATTTTTTATTCCTATTCGATATTATAACGTCCGAAATCGCCTTATTTTCGCTATGTATTTTGCATCGTAATCAAGGGTTTTTACCGATAAAAAAGAGCGGAAAGCGATTTGCTTCCACTCTGCTGTGTAAATTGCAGAACTCAAAAGGTTTCAGCTTGCATCGGGTTAAACTTGCTATCCGTGTTTTTCACGACTTTGCATGGGCTCCCGAATGCAATAACACCATCCGGCATAGAAGATGTCACCACACTACCGATACCAATCGTGGTGTCCCGGCCGATTGTCAGACCTTGCCGAATAACGGTGCCTGCGCCGATGTGGGTACTTTCACCGATATGCACATTGCCGCACAGCACGCAAGCAGATGAAATGTGGGCAAAACGACCGACAACGCCGTCATGCTCTACAATAACGCAAGTGTTGATGATGGCGCCGTCGCCCACCGAAGCGCCGGCATTGATCACCGAATTTTTACCGGCAAAAATGCCCTTACCGAGTAAGGCATATCGGCTGACAACCGAAGATTTATCCAAAACATTCGGCGTTTCAAACCCCGCGGCTTCAAGCCGGTTGAAAAGTTCAATTCTGAACTGAGGATTGCCGATACTGCCAATGGTAATAAACGCCTGTTCAAACCCTTCAGACCGAAATTTTTCAAAATCCTTCAGCCCACCGACAACCCGAACACCCATCAAAGTTGAGCCTAAGTCAAGATTGTCGTCCACAATCGCGACATTTCCACGCAGACGCTGCTCCAGAATGGAGTCCAGCACGGACTTGCAATGCCCGCCCCCGCCAAGCAGAAGGATTTTTTTGTTCATTTAATGTCACCTCGATTTTCTCAAGTCAGATGATTAAGTTTTTTATATTGTCACGGATTTCGTTGAAGTCGTTGTTGCTGCCGTATAGATAGTCTGCGATGACCTGCATGAGATTAAAATCATTCTCGCTGTCTATGTCCAGCACAGCCGTGTCGAACATCTTTATGATATCACACTTGCCTTCAAATATGTTTTTTCCGCTTTTTAGAAAGTCCGGCGAATACGCATACAGCGATGCGTTCATATCAAGCACTTCCGGCGCCTCTTGCCTGGTATTCATCTGCGATGAAAAGACGCGTTCATACCCCCTTGCGCCGCTTTTAACCATGTTGAAATAGGGGTTCCGCCTTGAATCGGTAACCGAAAACACCACATCCGCATCGCATTCCATCTTCTTACGGATAATACTGTGAATATCCTTCACCGTTCGCAGTGGCGACGTGATGTCCAAATCGACAACCATATCAATCGGCGCTGCTTTTCTCCGCTCTATTTCTTGCAGACAATTGCCAATGGCGGCAACTTTTGGTGTATTGTCCAGGCCGAGGGAGGCCTCCCTCTTGATTGTTTCTATTTTCAGCCGCCGTGCTTTTGAAAATAACTCTA
The DNA here is from genome assembly GCA_012728445.1 of Clostridiales bacterium. Taxonomy (GTDB): domain Bacteria; phylum Bacillota; class Clostridia; order Oscillospirales; family Acutalibacteraceae; genus UBA1447. The sequence goes on from JAAYFA010000124.1 coordinate 8,956, forward strand.
TGAGCGCATCGCTGTCGGTATTTAAAACAACTTCATAAGCCATTTCCGGATGTCTTGTGACGAACAAATCGATTGCCGAAAGCGTATAAAAAGGCAGCGGATACCCGAGAAAGCTTTTCAAATTTTTATTCTTTACACCTTTTGAGCCCGCTCTGCCGCAAATTGTAAAAAGAATTGTCATGCTTTGTCCTCCCCTTTTGCGATTCGCAGTGTTTCCAGAGCCGCTGAAATATCATTGTTGTTCGCTGCTTTTTCTTCCAGCATATCGAAAAAAGTCTCCATTTCTTTGTAAAAAAAATCGTTCCCTTGTGCGGCGAAAGAAATTGTCTTTTCTTGTTTTAAAAAGCGGATTTCGTTGTTGGCGATATCGGCCGTGATGGTGTCCTCACGGGTAAAAATCTGAACTTCTCTTATCGTCTTACGGCCGAAATAGTCCAGATGAAGCTCGATGGTCTTGTCTTTATATTCGGCGATGTACAAGGACAAATCATCGCTGTCCAGCTCTAAATTTGAGAATGTGCCTTTAATGTTGCAGACCCGTTCCGGGTCCCCAAACAGATAGCGGAGATAGTCCCATTCGTGAATCAAGTCGATGGACACGCCGCCACCCTTGTCCCGGTGTGCGCTGTAGGACTGTCTGTAATCGCTGTTCGCACGCCAGCCCGGCAGATAGCTTGAACAAATCGCCCTGACGCTGTAAACATCGTCGGGGTTTATTTTTTCTTTTAAATACCGAATCACATTGCTGTATCGAAGCGGGCAAGCCACATAATAGACACTGCCGTCTTTTAACTTTAAATCTTCAATGAGGACCGAAGTCGTGTCAAAAACCGGCTTCTCGATAAACATATGCTTGGTTTTTGGCACAAACTGTTTGACCGTTTCATAATGCCGATGTGTCGGGTTCGTAATAAAAACCACGTCATAATCGTCTCCGGCTTCGGCATAAGAATAGACGGTTCTACTCGTCAGCCGCTCCAAAGCCGCATCTGTCGCTTCCCCTTTTCCGCTTCTTATCAAATCAATCTCGTAATTTGCGTTTCTGCTCGCCAAAACCTTCACAATATTTAACAGATGCCTGGTGCCTATTGACCCAAGCCCGACAATTCCGATTTTATAAGTTTGCTCCACGCTATGCCTCTATTCTGTCAATAATTTGGAGAATGCCCTCGTCCTTTTCAAAACCGTATTCGGGAACAGAACCTTCTGTAACCGCCTTAAAAAAAGCGACAACTTCACTGAAATAGGCATTCTCGACAACAAAACCGCTGTAATTTTCAAGCTGATCAACTTCTTCATAGAGTTCGATGTTGACATCTTCTTTTTTATCGTAATCATAGCGATAAAGTCCTGCCGGGGAGCCGTCCCAGTGAACATACAGCTCCTCACCGAACACCTCGAGGTTTCTGACCGCTTTTCGGGACACGACATCAACAGCCAAAACACCTTTGTGGCCGCTTTTATGCTGGATTAACAGCAGATAATTGTCATTATAATCAACCTTAAGCCCACTCATCTTGCTTTTGGTCGACTCTATCGTTTCAATATCCCCGAATGCGCAGACGATCCACGGTAGTTCAATCGCAAATATTTCTCTGCAGCCGTTTGAACGCTTGTCGGCGACAAAAAAATTGTTATAGTCTTCCCAAGGGTGCCAATCCGGCAGATATTGCCCCACATGATAAACATAATTCAGTGGTTTTTCCGTACTGTTAACCAGTTCATGGATTTTCTTTATTTCTTCTCTGTAAAGAAAAGTTGAGGATAAAAACAGAACCAGCCCCTTGTTTTTCGAAAGCAACACATTTTCGGCGTACCCGTCACTCACAAGGTTTAACTCCGAAAAAACATGCCAGCCGAAATCGAGGCAACTCGTTATGATTTTGCTGTGTGACAGCGGCGAGGTGCATATAAAGGCGCAGTCAACCCCGTCGCCCTTTATTGCTTCAGCACCGGCGTAGGTTTTTATTTGATACTCCACTTCGCATTGCACTCTGCGCTCTTGATTGGTATCCACGCCGACAATTTGAAAAGAAGGGTCATATTTGCGGATTAAACGGATACGGCGCCTGCCCATAGACCCCAAACCGATTACAGCAATCTTCATTTAACCCTCCCTGCAGTCAAAAAATTTTTTCATCATTTGAATTTTATCGTTCGTTAAGTAATCCCTGATTACATCAATTATTTTTGAAGAGGTATTTCCGTCGCCATACGGATTCACGGTGTTTTTTGCGAGGCTGCGAATTTCGTCCGAAAGTGCCAGCGAGATTGCGCGCCGGATCTCCGGCTCGGTAGGATCGCAGTCGATGACACTGCTTGCCTGAAGCCTACCCTTTTGGCGATCCCCGATGTTAATGGTCGGTATGCCAAAGCTCGGTGCTTCAATCAACCCGCTCGACGAATTCCCAATAACCATTGTGCAGTGTTTTAAAGCGCTGATATACTTTGTCACCCCTAATGAAGGAAATAACACAGCATTGTCGTTTTCTTCAACAAAATGCTCAATCAACCGGTTAATCAGCAGCCCGTTTTCATCGGCATTGGCTTTGGTGAATATAAACTTCATATTCTTTTGCTTTTTGATAGCCGCAAGCAAAGCTTCAATTTGCTCAAGGGCCTTGTTTTCTTCCAAGGTAACCGGATGAAAAGTCACCATGGCATAGGGCTTATCCAGCTTAAAATCTAGTTCCGATTCCAATTCGGATTTGCTCATGTAGCTTTCTGTCCGTATGTTTTCAACCCCGATGGCGCCCACGCAAAAAACTCTGTCGGGCTCTTCCCCTAGCTGAATGACCCGGCACCTGTATTCTTCGGTGCTGGTGAAATGCAGATAGCTGAGCTTTGTGATGGCGTGCCGGATTGCTTCATCTACCGCCCCTTGTGTCGTTTCCCCGCCGTAGAGATGGGCAATGGGTATCCTTTGATTCATCGCGACGCAGCACACCGCCAGCGTCTCGTAGCGGTCCCCTAAAACGACCAACATATCGGGCCTTAGCTTTTCAAAATAATCCGCAAAGCTGATCATCGCAAGCCCCATGGCCTTTGATGTAGCCGCGGGTGTATCCAAGCCCGAAAGGATCTCCAGTTTTTCATCTATTTTAATGCCGTCGAGCTCAATTTCTTTGTAGGTCAAGCCAAACTCTGCCGACAGGTGCGCCCCCGTGACAACAACACGCACATCAAAAGCGGCTACCGATTGCAGCTTTTTGATGATGGGTTTTAACAAGCCGTATTCGGCTCTGGTCGCAGTGAGCACGCTGATTATTTTCTTCGTCATTCTATCAGGTCATCCTCTTCATAATCTCTGTCGGCCGTCTGTCCGATAACATCGAACCATTTCATGGGGCTTAAGCCCGTGCCGGGTCTTTTCACCGTTAAGTTTTCCGCCGTAAAGCACTCGCCTTTAAGAATACCGCGGCTTGCCGTAATGCTTTTACGCGCCACCTTAAGTGTCTGCGTTTCTTGCGGCGAAATTCTTTTTTCTCCGTTTCCGAGTGCCATTTCAACGTGCCGGACAGCGGTCACCATTGCCTTAAGCTCGTCCGGCTCCAAGCTCGATTTGTGGTCGGGCCCTTCCATCGCCGCATCCAAGGTGAAATGCTTTTCAATCATCACAGCGCCGAGGGCCGCCGCCGCTATCGAAACTTCAATGCCTTGTGTGTGGTCGGAATAGCCCACAGGCAAACCAAACGCTTTTCGCATCGTGGCCATTGCGTGCAGGTTGACATGTGCGTACGCCGCCGGGTATTCCGTGGTGCAATGCAACAGTGTGATTGCACCCGCTCCGTTCCTATTCAAAACATCCAAGGCTGCCTCGATTTCTCGCAAGGTACTCATACCGGTTGACAAAATAACCGCTTTGCCTGTTTTTGCAATCCTTATTAAATACGGCAAATCAGTGATCTCACCGGAAGGAATTTTCCAAGTTTCCATGCCCAGACTTTCTAAAAAATCAACGCTTTCAAAGTCAAAAGCCGTGGACAAAAAATAAATCTCTTTTACCGCACAGTACTCTTTCAGCGCCGCAAACTCCGCAAACGAAAGCTCAAGTTTTTTGAGCATATCCAGCTGGCTTTCATCGGCATCCGTTGTGTTTTTTTGATACGCCGCTTTGCCGGCACTTTTTGAAGCCAGGTTTTTTGAAACAAAGGTTTGAAATTTGATACAGTCGGCACCGGCGGATTTCGCCTCATCGACCATTTTTTTCGCAAGTTCAACATTTCCGTTGTGATTGACGCCGGCCTCGGCAATGATGTAAACACTCATTTTTTTCTAACCGCCTTGCAAGGATTTCCGTACGCGACAAGATGATCCCCTATATCTTTGAGCACAACGCTCCCCATCCCTATTGTTGTGTCACGACCGATTGTTATCTGCTGCCTGATAACGCAACCCGCACCGACATGCGTGCGCGCGCCCACGTATACTCGTCCGCATAAAATCGCCCCCGGGGCCAAATGAGCAAAGTCGCCGATTGTACTGCCGTGTTCAACAATCGCGCCTGTGTTGATGATGACCCCGTTGCCGATTTTCGCCCCGGCGTTTACCACCGCATTTTTACCAATATAAACACCCGTGCCAAGCTCCACGTTTTGCCCCACGACCGCCGTGGGGTCAATGATATTGGGCGTTTCAAAGCCAAGCTTCTTTAGCCGTTCGAAAATCTTAATTCTGGGCCCGGTATCCCCTATGCTCCCTATCGTCACAAAGGCACTCCCGTAACCCGCCGCGTATAACGCCGGCAAATCGTCATCGCACCCGACGACAAAAGCCCCCGCAACGCCACTGCCCAAGAATTTTTCGTTGTCAATAATTCCGATTTCTGCATAGATACCAAGCCCCAAGAGGCTGTCGAGGACGGATTCGCAATGGCCCCCGCCGCCAAGCAAAAGTATTCTTTTATTCATTGCCTTCCAGCCTTTTTCTCATTTCATCCAGCTCATTTAGTTGCCCCATATCCAGCCAACTGTTTTCGCTTACCGGATACACGCCGATTTTTTCACCCACCGCTTTATATTTTTCAATAATTTCGGGGAACCCGACCGGCTTATCCTTCTCAAGTTCTTCAATCACTTTGGGTTCCACAACATACACACCCGTATTGATGAAATGCGAAAGTTCCGGTTTTTCCCTCATACTATCGATTTCTCCGCTTTCGCTGATTTCGACAACGCCGTAAGGGATCACTGTTTTTTTCAATGAGCAGACCATGGTTATCAGATTGCCTTTTTCTTTGTGATGACTGACTATCTTTTCATAGTCTTCTTCAATCAGAATATCGCAATTTGAAAGGATGAAAGTGGTGGCGATTTTTCCTTTGAGCAGACTTAAGCCACCCCCTGTGCCAAGCGGTTGCTCTTCGTCAACATAAAAGATCTTATATTTTTTTTCTATTTCATTGAAGTAGGCCTTTATCATATTCTTTTTATGGTTGACGATCATGAAGAAAGTATCGATACCATAACTGTTGAATCGATTGATAATATGCTCCGCAATCGGTATTTCACCGATGGGTATAAGTGGTTTGGGCAGAATTTTGGTATAGGGGTACAGCCTCGTACCGAGCCCTCCCGCCATAATGACAACGGGCGTCGTCATTTTGCTGTTGTTTTTGATTTCTCCGGCATACCTGAAAACGATGGAGACGATTTTGTCGTTATTGTTTAGTATCGGTATCGCTTCCACCGACCATTTTTTCAAATACTCTTTTGCGCGCGATTTGTCTTTGACATGCAAAAACCTCGGGCTGTAATTGGCCATATCTTTGATTTTTGCGTCAAGGCTACCCTTTTTCAAAATCCATCTTCGGATATCCCCATCGGTCACGGCCGCGACAAAGCGCCCTTCGCGATGAACAAACATAACTTTTTGAGCCGCTTTATCCAGAAGTGCCATGCATTCGAGCATCGTGCACTCTTCGTCAACGATAAGATCCTTAATATCCAAACCGATCCCCCCTTACGCCACTATTTTTCGGCGGTTTTTAAACAGTCAACGACATACGCGGCGTCCTCTTTGCTGAGATTTGAGCTGCAGGGTATATTGACGATGTGTTCTAAAAAATCGTTGGCTTTTTCAATTTTGTATTCCTCACTGCCCGCATACGGTTTTTGTTCGCTTATCAGCCCCCAAATGGGTCTTGACTGCACACTTTTAGAGGCTAAGTACTGTATGATCTCGTCCCGGTTCATGGCATACTCTTTACCGCAGTATAAGGCATAAAACCAAAAGTTGGGCCTGATGTTGTCTTTAAAGCCCAACAAAGTCAGACCACTTATTTGTTCAAAGGCTTTTTTATAGTATTCGTAATTCGCTTTTTTCACTTCAATAAACTGCTCCAGTTGTTCAAGTTGCGCAAGACCCATAGCAGCCTGCAGGTTGGTCAAACGATAATTGTAACCTATTTCGTCGTGAACAAAATACAGTTCATCGCTTTTGGCCTGGGTGGTGAGATGCTTGGCTCTTTTTAAGTATTCCGGATTGTCGGATACGATCATACCGCCGCCGCCGGTTGTTATAATCTTATTGCCGTTGAAGGAGTAGACGCCGATATCCCCGATGGTGCCGGCGTGCATCCCCTTATATTTCCCCGCTGTATAATAGGTCCCCAGCGCCTCCGTGGCGTCTTCAATCACTTTGAGGTTATACTGGGCGGCAAGGTCCATGATGCTTTCCATATCCGCCATATTGCCGAACACATGCACGGGTAAAATTGCTTTGATTTGCCTGTTTGTAAGGCGGTTCATCAGCTTTCCGTTTGAAACGTCGCAGTGATGTTCAAAAAACGCCGCCATTTTCTCCGTATCAATCGTCAGCGAGTCGTCACAGTCCATAAAAACCGGCTCGGCCCCTATGTATTTGACAGGGTTCACCGCGGCAATAAAGGTGAGTGTCGGTACAACCACCTCATCCCCTCTTGTCACGCCGCAAAGCTGCAAAGCGATGTGCAGGCCGGATGTTCCGTTTTGGCAGGACACGGCACCTTTTGCGCCCGTATAGGCGGCGGTCTTTTCTTCAAACTCATTGACAAAAGGACCTCCGGTCGAAACCCATTCGGTTTCAACCGCTTTGGTGATATATTCCAGTTCTTTGCCTTTCAGATTCGGTACCGAAAGGGGGATAAACTTACTCATTCTAAACCTCTTTAATATTTTAATTCCAGGGAATATCATCGTAACCTCTTGCGGCTACACATTGTAGATATTCGTTTTGTATCGATCCATATTGTTGCGGATAAACTCGATTGTTAGGGCAATCCCCTGTTCGAGTGAATAGTGCGGTTCCCATCCTGTGAGTCTTTTTATTTTTTCGTTCGAGCCAAGCAGTCGGTTTACCTCGCTGTTTTCGGGGCGGAGCCTTTGCTCGTCACATTTTATTTTAGCTTTCGGGTTGATTTGTTTAATCAACTCTTCGGCAAGTTGACCTACGGATATTTCCGACTCGGTGGCGATATTAATTTCTTCCCCGATGGTCTTTTCGGATTCCGCAATTTTTATAAACCCGTTCGCCGTGTCTTTAACATAGTTAAAATCCCTTGTTGGGGTTAACGACCCCAGCTCAATGGTTTCCTTCCCCGCTAAAAGCTGAGATATAATCGTTGGAATGACAGCTCTTGCGGACTGCCGCGGACCGTAAGTGTTAAAAGGCCTGATAATGGTAACCGGCAGATTAAAGCTGCGGTAAAAAGATTCCGCCAATCTGTCCGCACCGATTTTTGTCGCAGAATACGGCGACTGCCCTTGGTAGGGATGGTTTTCGTCAATCGGTACATACTGAGCCGTCCCGTACACCTCAGAGGTTGAGGTAATCAAAACCCTGGACGTTTCCAAAGCGCGTGCCGCCTGCAGCACATTCAGCGTCCCCTTGATGTTGGTATCCACATACGCATCGGGAGAATGATAGCTAAACGGAATTGCAATGAGCGCCGCTAAATGAAAAACTTCCTCGATGCCTTTCATCGCTTCTCTGACGCCGTTCGGGTCCCTAATATCCCCGGCAAAGACTTCAATCTCCTTTAAAATATCCTCCGGGAGCGTGTCTATCCATCCCCAAGAGTTGAAGGAGTTGTAATACACAAAAGCCTTTACCTTATGCCCTTTTTTGACCAATTCTTCCGTCAAATGGCTGCCGATAAATCCGTCGGCGCCCGTTACCAAAATCTTTTTCATCTTTTCGGCTCTTTTCTTTGTTTGTCTGTGTTGTCTGCGTGCAAACGTATTTCGTAAACCCGGAAGGTTTTATATAGGCCGCCGACAAACAGGTGTTTTATATCACTCTAAAAGAGTTTTTTGTTTTTAACAATTCTGGCAACCAGCACAATACCTATTCCGGCAGCGATGACCCACCTTGCATACCAGTAACCTTGAAGGCAATAAGCCAGCGCAACGTTCCCCGCTACAAAAAGCATTGAAGCCCAATAATCCTTATAACCGAAGTGGTAAGCGCGCCCGATAATGTACCTTGCGATAAACTGATGAAAGGCAAACAGGGAAATATAGGCAATCAGCGTAGCAATCGCCGCACCATACATACCGAAACGGGGAATTAGGATAAAATTAAGCACAATATTCAACACGGCGGACAAGCCGGTGCCGATAGCAATATTGAGTGACCGATTGTAAAAAAATTGAAAATTGACCGGAAAGCTGTACAAGAAAACCATATACATGCAAACGGAAAAAATAGGAATGAGGTTGATTCCGCCCCAGAATTCGGACGACACGAACAGCTTTGCCACCTCAGGCGAAACAAGCATGAACCCACAAACAATCCCGGTAAACAAAAACACATAGTTTTTCGTTTTCTTTTTAATATTCTCGACATTGCGATTCTTCATATCATCAAAATAGAACGGCACCCATGTGTTGTTGAAGGCCAGCCAGATGACATTGATTAAGTGCGTAAAGGTAACCACAAAGCTGTAAATGCCGACAATTTCACCGGTTGTGAACTTCTGCAACATGATCTTGTCCGCTTGCGAAAGTATAATTTGTGACAAACCGTGAAAGATCAGTGGCATACTCAGTGGCAGACAAAACTTCCAGTATTTTTTTGAGTACGTTTTTTTGCCGCGAAACATAATGACCGCAAACAGGGTGAACCCTATGAGGATGTTGGGTATTGCCATACCTAAAATGCGTGCTTCTGCCCGCCCGTCAAAGCTGTCGGA
>JAAYFA010000327.1 GCA_012728445.1 Clostridiales bacterium
ACTCTGTATGATGCAGAAGTCTTTTTAGGTAAAGATGTAAAAACATATGGAGAATCGGCCGTTACTGTTCAAGAATTGTTAGATAAGGTGGATTTCCCTTTAACTAATTAAGAACCGTCTATGCTCAAACGTGTCATCCATCCTGCAACTGAATAACGATAAGCGGGGCGAATGAAAATTCGTTGTTGAAATCAAATTATATGTGAGGGTGTTTATTATGGCTAAAATTACAGTTCAAGGTAAAGAGGTCACAATCATCAACTTTGATGAAAAAGACTATATCTCAATGACTGATATGGTGAAAGGTATCGAAAACGGGCTTGCATTGATTGAAAAATGGCTAAGAAACAAAAATACAATTGAATTTTTAGGGATTTGGGAAGAAATATATAATCCTAACTTTAATTCCCCCGAATTCGAGGGAATTAAAAATGAAGCAGGGCTTAATCGCTTTGTTTTATCGGTAAAACAATGGGTAGAAAAAACAAACTCAATAGGAATCATTGCAAAAGCAGGCAGGTATGGTGGTACATATGCGCATAAGGATATTGCGTTTGAATTTGCTTCTTGGGTTTCGCCTCGATTTAAATTGTATTTGATTAAAGAGTTTCAGCGTTTAAAGGAAGATGAGCAAAAGCAGCTTGGATGGGATATAAAGAGAACGCTTGCCGCTGTCAATTACCGAATTCATACCGATGCCATAAAAGCAAACCTTATTCCAGCGGCACTTACCGCAACCCAAATCAGTAATATTTATGCAAATGAAGCCGATGTGCTTAACATGGCGCTTTATGGTATGACCGCAAAGCAGTGGCGTGATGCAAACCCAAATGTCAAAGGTAATATCCGTGATTTTTCAACGGCATCTCAACTTGTTTGCCTCTCCAATATGGAAAGTTTAAATGCTGTCTTTATTTCAGATGGATTTCCACAAGCCGAACGACTTACCCGTCTTAATAAAATAGCCATTGAGCAAATGCGTATTCTTACCGATGATGGTGGCATAAAAAGGTTTAAAGAGAAAAACCGTACCCTAAAATAAAAATGAAGATATTGAGTTGTTCTATGGTAAAACATCACAAAATCATATTTGTTTAAGAAATTAATCAGTTGTCCATACTATATCAACAATTTTGGAATGAGCTGTCAGATATCAATAAAATGCGAGAACAGTTTTCGAAAATGGAAGACTCAGAGACGCATATATTATTAAGTGCCATTGAAGATAACAAACTGGTTGGTTCGGTTATGGGAATCATATGTGAAGAATTGTATGGCGAATGCAAACCATTCCTTTTAGTCGAAAACATGATTGTTGATAAAAACTGTCGAAGAAAAGGAGCAGGAAAAGCATTACTGACTGAATTGGAAAAGGTCGCAAAACAGAAGAATTGCACACAGGTGATTCTTGTAACGGAATCAGAAAGGTCTGACGCTTGCTGGTTCTATGAGGCTTACGGGTTTCAATTGAATAACAAAGGTTATAAGAAAAAACTGTAAAACAATCGCAGACCTTTATAAAATATAATTTGTGCGCACAACCGGAGCAGAGCTGGTTGAAGCAGTTTTCATCACCAAGGAAGCATCGAATTATTCGATTGTTATCTAAGGCTCCTTTTCCGAAGTAGTTGACACCCTCGGATGGCATTGGGGTTAATTCCCCCGAATTCGAGGGAAGTAGAAGGCGAATACCGTCTTTTTTAAAAACGATAACTCATATCGCAGTTTAATGAAAACAGCAATACCGAAAGTGAGATACCGGGTGCATTTTTCATCACAGATGATCTTAATGGCGTGGCAGTAAGGGTGGACCAAGCGGCAGAACTGGCAAAACTGATGGGTTTGAGAGTCAAGTGAGTACCCCTCTCCTGTCTACCCATTATTCATCTTAAAAGAAATTTGCTCCTATATGAATTAATCATTTAGTGTTATACTATTAAATACCATAATAATGCGAAAAGGAGGAATGTCTATGCTGAAGGATTTAATCATTTTGTTAGTGGGCTTTGCGTTGCTGATTAAAAGTTCGGAATATATGATTGATTCCGCCTCAAATATTGCAAAAGTATTTAAAATCCCACCCTTTATCATAGGTTTTTCTGTTATTGCGTTCGGCACAAGTGCGCCGGAGCTGATCATTGGCATCATTACGGGTATTTCAAAAACAAACCAAATTACAATGGGCAATGTTCTCGGCAGTACAATTGCCAATATTGCCTTGGTTGTGGGTATTGCAGCAATTTTCAAAACGATTCCCATCGAAAAATCGATTATTAGGAGAGAAATCCCATTATTCATTCTCAGCAAATCACTCCTTATGCTTTTGTTGTTTGTCGGCGGCGTCTTGTCCAGGGTTGATGGTGTTATCCTGTTAATATGCTTCGCTTTGTTTCTTTTCTATATATTCAATCGTTTAAAGGCTTCTATTGATGTTGATGAGGAAGATACTTCAAAAGAGATCTCCGACAGTCCTCGGAAACAATCGAATCTCATTTTGGCGGCTATTCTATTATTCAGCATGGCCGGTGTTTTTTTAGGCGGTAATTTCGTCGTTCAATCAAGCACCGAAATCGCAAGAGCCTTTGGAATTAGCGAACTTGTAATAGGTCTTACGGTTGTTGCAGTCGGGACTTCTCTTCCTGAACTGATTACCACCATAATATCAATGTTAAAAAATAAATCTGATATTGCTATTGGCAACATCATTGGAAGCAACATCTTTAATATCCTCTTAGTACTTGGTACGTCATCTGTCATTCATCCGATACCTTTGTCTAAAGGTATTCAGTGGGATTTTATTCTTGGTTTCGGCGCTGCCGCGCTCATGGTTTTATTGTCTGTGCGTAAAAACCAACTCAAAAGACCTGTCGGAATCATCCTTTTACTCTATTATCTCGGCTACATTTTATTGAAAATTCTTACCAATTAAAACGGTTAAATGCAGCTGAACCCGGCGCAAGAGTAAGGCTATAAAAGCAAGGAGACCAGCTATGAATATTGCAATCAGAAAAGCTCAAAATTCGGACAGTAAAGGTGTTTTGCGTTTACTCGAGCAAATCGCCGAACTTCATCACCAAGGTAGACCGGACATCTTTAAAAGCAATACAAAAAAATACACCGAAGATGAGTTTTCAGAAATCTTGAAAGATAAAGATAAACCGATTTTTGTGGCAGTTGATGAGGACGAAAACGTTTTTGGTTATGTGTTCTGTAT
>JAAYFA010000410.1 GCA_012728445.1 Clostridiales bacterium
CCTGTGTTGAGTGTGATGGTGGTGACATCTGCCTTTGCGAAGTTCTGATCGGTTATGTTGACACCCAGACTCGTCTTTAACTCATAGGACCCTGCGCCATCGCCCTTGGCTCTGGCTTCCAGCTGGTATTCACCAAGCCTTGCCGGTGTCCAACTAAAGGTGTTGCTGGTGCTCCAGTCTTTCACAAGCACATAGCCTGTCGCGTCATAACGCCAGAAAGAGTACTGTACCGTACCCGGTAGCCCCGTTGCCGTTGCTGTGAAGACGATAGGCGTGCCGTTTGCCACATTGGGTAGGGTCTGATTCGCGGTGAAATTCAGTGATGCACTACTGCTGCCACCGTCTCTGGGTATTACCAGTGTCCGGATCAGTCCATCGTCATAACTGCCTTCTGTTCCGATTAGCCCCGCTCTTGTCGCATAGCCGAACACATGGTACACGCCGGGTGCCGTTATCGGGTGCGTTACTGTTCCCGCGTTTGCGTATTCAACACTCCTGAATTGTGCTGCCCGGCCGGGTTCTCTTACTCTGAAGGAGAACGTGCCGTTCGCATAAATTGGGGTTATATCCACACCGCCCGGTGCCAGGTCTAACGACATTTCGTCAATCGAACCATAAGTGGTCGTGCCTGCCAACGTGAACAGCTCGAAGGTAATTTCTTTTGTTGCTGTTGTATCACCGTTGGTCGCCGTGATTTCAATCGTATAGATCCCCGGTGCCAAAGCTGAAATATCCCAAAGGAATTCGTTGGTGTTGCTGACGTCGAGGTTGTCACCCGTTTGCCGCACCGTTGCCGTATAGACGATGCCCGGCACATCGTTTCCGATGACTTTTATCAGTGTCTCTGCACCGGCCTTGATTTCCCTAAGCTCATAGCCTGTCGTTACCGCATCGTCCACAAGTACCTTTGTGATGACCACCATCGACAAAGCTTCCGGCGTATAGGCATCCCTGATTTCCGTCACAAAGTTGCCGTTCGCATCCGCTATTCTGACAGCTATCATAAAATTCTCTGTCGGCGAGGTAAAGCCGGGTATCATGAAGTTGATGCTGCCATTATTTGAAGCATCCGGCGTCCCTGCGCTGCCGGGGGTATAGCCCTGTGACAATATCCACTGATTGGCTTGTACATTCCCGTCGTCCCCAAGCAGTATATCGCTCGTTACATTTTGGTAACTCCATATTTGGTATTGATAGTCCGCAGCCCAGCCTTCAATATTTACTTTAAACTCGCTGCCGACCATTGTTACTGTTACAACGGTCGTTTCCCACTGCGCTACATAGGTCGTGTCTGTTAGCGGTACGGTTGCCGGTAACTCCGGGTTCCAGCCCGCCAGCACAAAGCCTTCTTTTGTAACCGTCGGTGCTGTCAAGGGTGAGTCGTATGCCATGGCTGTCGGGCCCGTGCCGCCTGTACCGCCGTTGGCGTCAAAGGTGATGTTCACAGCGTTTGCGTCCCACTGTGCGGTATAAGTTGTGTCTCCGGTTGCCTCGGCAAGTACCGGATTCCAGCCGGCAAAGGCGTAGCCCGTCTTTGTGCCGGCATCGATTGCCGTTGGCATCACGCCGTGGTCACAGCTATTTTCGCCGCCGCCGTTACCACCATTGGCATCCCAAGTGATGGTGTAGTTGTTCAGGGTCCACTTTGCGTAGAACGTCAC
>JAAYFA010000367.1 GCA_012728445.1 Clostridiales bacterium
GCTGTGTGGCACCGGGTTTGGTGGTGGGCTCGGCAGGCGTCTCCGGCTTGTCGGGCTTTACGGGAGCGGTTGCTCCGGAGCCGTCAATATCGGAAAGATTCACCCAGCCGGTATGCGCGCCGTCAAGGCCAATTAAAACTTGTTCACCATCGATTTGGTACGCGGTGAAGCGACTACCCGGGACAAAGCGCGCCATTTTTACACCACCGCTTTTGCTGCCGAAATGCGTTGCGGAGGGGCTGACGGTAACGGTCTGCCCCACGGTGAGCGGTGTAGACGGGGCATCGGGCGTTTCGTCCGGTTTTTCGGTCGTCGGTGCGGTTGTGGTCTCGTCCGGCTTTTGGGTTACCGGTACGGTGGTGGCTTCGCCTGCCTGCGTGGTTGTTTCGTGTTCGGCTTGTGTTGTGGAGTCCGGTACGGTTGCCGTTTCCACAGCGGTTGTGTCTGCCGCGGATGTGCCGGTTGTTGTTTTGTCCGCCGTCTTGTCGTCGCAGGCGGAAAGGCTGAATACTGCCAACAATATCGCCGCAGACGCAAGGATTTTAACAAAGGATTTATTCACTGTAAAAGTCCCCTTTCGGTAAAGAATCATAAAATGAGATGAGCATAAGCTTAGATATAGTATAACCGAATATCGACCGCTAAACAACAAAAATGCAAAAAAAACTCCGCCCCTTTTAGATGGGCGGGGCTTTAAGCTGCAAAATTTATGAAGGATAAGTAAAGGTTAAATCGCCCCAAAAAGTGCCGACAATCACGGTTTCAATGTTAAGGGACCCTTTATAACCCAACTTGCCGGATATTTGAAGTGGTGCATCCAGTTTCAGGTAATCCAAGTATCCGTTCGGGTTAACTTTTGCCGAAAGGGTTCCGCCGTTGTTGGGCTCTTTTATCTGTCCGTAAATAACCTGGCCGTCGCCCAGCGTGAACGGGTCCATGCTTTCGTTGTCAATTTCCAGCGGATCCATGACGCTGGAATGATGAGGGGGAATGGTATCAATGCCATTCATCACTTCTTTTTTCAGTGTGATGACGACTTTCCAGCCGTTGCCGTCGGCAACACAGGTGGCCGTTTTGACCCCTTCGGGTTTCAGGGTGCTCATTTTTTGCCCGGCGCTGCGCGGCAGAAATTTTTCCAGCGTATCGTTGCTGTCGCCGGGGTTTTTGCCGTTGACAAAGGTCTTGGTTTCGTCCTTGTCCTTGAGCTGCCTGTCTAAGACGCCCTGAAGAATCCCCTTTAGACCGGGGAGAAATTTTGTGATTTCTGTTTTTGTGCCCATTTTCCGTTGAACGGTGATTTTGCCTTGGTATTCTTTTGTTGCGTTGGCGTGTTGGTTATAAAATGAGACGATGTCCGCAATGCTACCGCCGACGGGTGCCGTTAAGCCGGCAGCAAGAGTGGTTTTTTCCGTTGCGGTGGTTGTATTGTTGGAAGCGGTGGTTTCGTTTTGCAGTGTTGTGGCTATGACATCTTCGGTAAAGTAGGCATTGCCATCTCTAAACTCAACCGGTTTGCCCACCCCCGCAAAATAAGTCGTTATGGTTTGCTTTTGTCTTGCGCTCAGGCTCGAGATCTTTTCGTCCCACTTGGAAGCCCCTGCGCTGCCCAGCGCAACCTTTATCATTTCAACGGAAAGTGGTTTGGCTGTTTGGTCAGCCGTGGTTGATTCAGGCACCGTGGTTTCCGCCCGGGTGGTTGTTGCGACGGTGGTCGTTTTAGCATCGTCTTTTTTGCAGGCGGAAAGTGCGAATACAAAGGAAAAAATCAAGATCAGCGCGGTAAATCGAACAGCTTTATTTTTCATAAAAAATACCTCTTTTCCATATTTTTTCAATGGGTGATATCTATAAGCAAATAGTACTATGATGGTAAAGATTTGTCAATAAAAAAGCCCCCCGTTTTACAACGGAGGGCTTTGGAAAACGGTTAATTAATAAGCGAATGTGTAGTTGCCTTTGTAGTTACCGGTGATGTCGGTGTCTTTGAGCAGGTCGAGGGATTTAAATGCAAGATCGCCTTTGATGTTGGCGGGTGTCAGGATATCAAGCTTTGTCATACGACCCTGATCGTCAAAAACAGCTTCGATGGAGCAACCGGTGTAGTTCACTGAAGCCTTTTTGAGGATGAAAGGCTCGAGGTCGCTGGGTTTCATGTCAAGTGTGTCCATACACAGGGAAACGTATTTCGCCGGCGCATTGATAGCCGACTCGCCTGTGACAATATCGTCATTCATCAAGATAACAATTTTGCAACCGCTACCGCTGGCGGTGCAGGTGGCGGATTTGACACCGTTGGCGCCGGTCGGGCTTAATTCGCTGAGCTTGGCGCTTTTGTCGCGAGGCAACCATTTGGAAAGAGTCTTGCCGTCTACCGTGGAAGTTCCGTTTACAAAAGTATAGGTCGGTTTGGCTTTATAATCATTTGGAAGCATATCTTGCGCTAATTTTTTGGTGATTGCTGCCATAGCAATGTAGTTGACTTGGGAAACGGTACCGTCTGTTTTGGTAACGGTTACTTTGCCCTTGTAATTTTTCATTGCATTGCCGTATTGGTTATAGAATTCGATAACCTGTGCCGCATTGCCGCCGATTGGAAGGGTGAGGGCTGCTGTTGCCGTTGTGGTTTCGCCCGGGGTTTCTGCGGTTGTTTCTCCGGCAGGAACGGTTGTTTCTTCTGCAGGACCGGTTGTTTCTTCTGCAGGACCGGTTGTTGCTTCCATGGTGGTTTGGTCGGCTGTTGCCTCAACAGTGGTTTCGGCCGCTGTGGTGGTTTCCTTTTCCTTGTCTTTACCGCAAGCAGCAAAAACGAAAACAAAAGAAAAAACCAGTAATACTGCCAGCGTTTTTTTCAAGATACTTTTCATTAATAAGTCCCCTTTCAGTTAAGTGTTTTTCTATAAATGGAACAGCGTAAAGCCGTTTCAGCGCATCATTATAGTACTATACATATATTGTCTTGTCAAGAAATATAAAGTCGACTATTTTACACTTTTGAACAAACCCGCCACCAAAGCCGCAAGGCCCCAGAAGGCTTGGAACAGCACAATTTGAAGAGTGCCGGCTTGCAAAGCGATCGTATCCGAGGTAACCGAAACAATAACCAGCACCATAAGCCCCAGCAGCCCAATACCAACGCTCGCAGCCTGAACAATCTGGCCGGCGCGAATGCCGAAGTTTAGCCCGGCGGCGGCGGCAACGCTTTTTAAAAAGGTCAAGGTGGAGCCGTTATGTAGGACGCGTGCCGGTGCCGTTTCTTTAACATTCGCGCGTAGCCGCTGAAAAAGTCTGCCGGCCGTTGCACTGATGACCTTGATACCGGTAATCGGCAGCTCTAAGCAGTCCGACAGCAAGTCTTCGGTTATGTTGGCGTCGCAAGTGCGAACAAGCAGTTGGATGCCGTTGTTTTCGAGCGCTCGGAGATAGGGCAGCAGGGTTTCGTCCGCCTTGTAGCTGACTACAAATATAGCCGCTATTTTATTGGCGATGGCGAGGTAAAGAATTTTTCTGCCGTCGTGCTTATATTTATCCTCATCGGTTTTATTGGGCACGTCAATGCTGTGGTTGACAAGGAATGTCCGGTTGCCCAGCAAAATCTTATGACCGTGAATCAGGGCGGAAATGCCCTGCCTGTCTTCATAGGAAAACGACTTTACAGGCGGCAACAGTTCGCGGTGGCCGGCAATCACCTTGTCAAAAACATCTGTCAAGGGGCCGCCGGAGTGGATCACCATAGCCGCGGTGTAGAGCAGCACATCGTCCAAACGGAAGTTTTTATATTCTTTCATTCCGTGCATGTCGCAGCGGGCACGGTCAAAAATATCGGCTCTGTCAATAACAACGGCGTTGCTTTTGGCACATTCTTCGGCGGCGTCTTGGTTGGCTATCATCGCACCGTCTAAATTGAGGCGTTTGTTCGCACTGCGTAAAGGCACCACCGAAGCGAGCAGAGAGCCCGCGGGGACGCCC
>JAAYFA010000244.1 GCA_012728445.1 Clostridiales bacterium
ACTATTCCAAGATGCTCGCTTTTCATAAGGAAAAGAAGGCAGATTGCACCATTGCAATGCTTGAAGTGTCGTGGGAAGAAGCGTCGCGTTTTGGGCTGATGATTCTAAACGGTGATGGTTCGATTGCCGAGTTTGAGGAAAAACCGGAGAAACCCAGCAGCAACAAAGCGTCCATGGGGGTTTACACCTTTACCTGGTCAAAGCTTAAAGAATACCTTTTGGCGGACGAAGCAGATCTCCGTTCCAGTAACGATTTTGGCAAGGACCTCATCCCCGCTATGCATAAAAAAGGCGAAAAACTCTTTGCCTTCCCCTTTGAAGGGTATTGGAAAGATGTCGGGACCATTGATAGCCTGTGGGAATCAAACTTGGACTTGCTGAATCCCAAAGTAGACTTGGATTTAAGCGATAATTCCTGGCGTATTTTCTCCAACAGTCCCGCGGCGCCCCCTCATTACATTTCGACACACGCCGACATTCAAAACTCGATGGTAACCGGCGGGTGTCAAATAGACGGTGAAGTCGACTACTCGGTGCTTTTCGCCAACGTTACGGTAGAAAAAGGCGCATCGGTCCGGTATTCGATTATCATGCCCGGTGCCACCATAAAGGCGGGGGCCGTTGTCCAGTACGCCATCGTTGCGGAAGATTCGGTCATCTGCGAGAACGCAGTTGTCGGAGAACGCCCGGAGGACACAGAGAACATCGACGCCTGGGGCATTGCCGTTGTCGGCAACGGTGTTACCGTGGGCAAGAATGCTAAAGTTCCGCCCAAAGCGATGCTGGATGCGAATGTTGAGGAGGTAGCACAATGAGAGCGAACAATGTTTTAGGTATTATATACTCAAATTCGTATGACTCGGTCTTGTCCGAACTAACCAACTTGCGTACCATGGGTTCTGTCCCGTTCGGCGGGCGTTACAGACTGATTGACTTTCCGCTATCAAACATGGTCAATTGCGGCATTTCCACCGTCGGCGTCATTACGAAAAGTAATTATCGGTCTTTAATGGACCACTTAGGTACCGGCAAGGCATGGGATTTGTCCCGCAAACGCGCAGGAATGTTCATCCTTCCGCCTTTTTCGAGCACGGACTCGGGCGGTGTCTTTAACAGCCGAGTTGAAGCGCTCAAAGACAACCTTGCGTTTATTCGCCGTTCCAATGAGGAATTTGTTGTTATCTGTGACAGCAACGTTTTGTGCAATATGGACTTTGAGAAATTGCTGAACGCTCATGAGAAAGCCAAAGCGGATATTACTATCGCTTACAAACGCGGTGCGGTCCCCAATTTGGATAATCTGTTGACCTTCAATATTGATGATACCGGCAGAATAAATGTTGCGACGCCAACCCAATGCAACATACGGGGATCTGCCTACTCGCTAAACATATTTGTTATGAAAAAGGCCCTGCTTGAAAGGCTTCTCAACGATAGCACTTGCTTGAGTCTAAATGATTTTGAACAGGATATTATCCGAGGGAACCTTGATAAAGTGAATGTACACGGCTACGAGTTTGAGGGCTTTGCGGGGACCATTGACAGCCTGCAGAGTTACTATGACATTAGCATGGAACTGTTGGATAGCGAAAAAAGAAATGCTTTATTCACCCCCGAAAGGCCGATATACACCAAGCTTCGAGATGATATGCCGGTCGTTTATGGCGTAAATTCCCATGTTTCCAACAGCCTTATAGCGGACGGATGCAAAATTGACGGCGAGGTGGAAAACTGTATTCTTTTCCGCCGTGTCACAATTGCTAAGGGCGCTAAAGTAAAAAACTCCATCATTATGCAAGACACCTTCGTGGGCGAAAGCACCAGGCTGGACTGTGTGATCACCGACAAAAACGCAGTCATAAAACCGGGAAAAATGCTCGCCGGCGCCGAAAATTACCCCTTGTTTGTCGGAAAAGGGATCATCATTTAGAGTTGAGAAGCGATGGTATTGGAAAGCAATGGAGAAGCGATTGGAAACGAGGACGTGCGATCGAAATCAAGCGTCGGTAATCCCACTGTTGACATCGCTACAGCAAAACGCCCCTCCCCTATTGCTTTTCCATCGCTTCTCGTGACGAAGTCACGCTTTCCTATTGCTTCTCAAAATCAAAAAAGGAGTGCATTTCTTATGGTCGACGGGCTAAACAATTCTCTTGGTAATTTATGGCAACTGTCCGATGCGAAAAGCCGCTCGATTAGTTCTGAAAACCCCACGGGTAGAGTTGGGGGCGGGGCCAAGTGCGAACTTGAGGACGGCATCGCAGCGGGTGCGGCAAGAGATTTGGGCAAAGGCTGGAAAGTAAACCCTTATATGGCGATAGGTGCAAACGAAACCCGTATCCTTGCCGATATTGAAGGTCCCGGCATGATCAACCACATTTGGTGCACACCGGGCGACAACTGGCGTTATTATATTTTACGGATTTACTGGGACAACCTGGAGCAGCCTTCAGTCGAATGCCCGCTCGGCGACTTTTTCGCCAGCGGTTGGGGAACGTATGCCCCGCTTTCCTCGCTGGCTGTGTGCGTCAACCCCGGTCGTTCTTTTAATTGTTATTGGCAAATGCCTTTTGGCAAACGGTGTAAAATCACCGTCGAAAACATCAGTGACAAAGTAAGCTCACTATATTATCAAATTGATTACTCTTTGGCAGAATTGCCCGCAGATACCGCCTATTTCCATGCGCAGTTCCGCCGTGTCAATACCCTGCCCTACAAAGAAGTCTACACCATTATTGAAGGCATTAAAGGCAAAGGACACTATGTGGGCACTTATATGGCCTGGGGCGTCAACAACCGCGGCTGGTGGGGCGAGGGCGAAATCAAGTTCTATATGGACAGTGACGAGGAATACCCGACCATTTGCGGCACCGGCACCGAGGACTACTTCTGCGGGTCCTATAACTTTGAAAACCGAGAGACACACCGTTATGAATGCTTTACCACACCGTATGCGGGGCTGTCACAGGTGATAGAACCGGACGGCGTTTATCAATCTCAGCAGCGTTTTGGGCTTTACCGCTGGCATATTACCGACCCTATCCGCTTTGACGAGAGGTTGAAGGTTACTATGCAAGCCCTCGGCTGGCGAGAAGGCGGCCGCTATCTGCCCTTGCAGGACGATATAGCCAGTGTGGCGTATTGGTACCAAACCCTGCCGACTGCTCCTTTTCCGAAATTGCCGGACAAGGATTATTTGGAAATAATTTGACGAGTTTTTAGTGGTCAGCGGCTCCGTTCCCCTACTGCTTTTCCATCGCTTCTCCACCGCTCCACCATCGCTCACCCATTGCTCACCAACTGTTCACCAACACATATCGAAAGGGATTATACATATGAAAGTTCTCTACGCAATCAGTGAGGCGCTGCCGTTTATAGCCAGCGGCGGTTTGGGCGATGTTGGCGGCTCCCTGCCCCAGGCGCTGCAAAAAAGGCGGGTCGGGTGCCGCGTTGTAATGCCACTTTACAAAGATATTTCTCCCGCACTGCGTGACACGATGAAGTTTATCACCCATATCACGGTACCGGTTGCCTGGCGCAATCAGTACTGCGGTATTTATCAGGCAAAAAGTGGCGGTGTGACTTATTTTTTGCTGGATAATGAGTATTATTTTAAGCGTGACTCGCTTTACGGCCATTATGATGACGCAGAGCGGTTCGCTTTCTTTTCCCGCGCAGTATTGGAAATAATTCCCTATATCAACTTTAAGCCCGATATCATCCATTGCAACGACTGGCAAACGGCTTTGGTGCCGGTATTTTACTCCACCTTGTATGCCGGTCTCGAGGGCTACGAAAACATCAAAACCGTTTTCACTATCCATAACATTCAATACCAGGGGGTTTACGGGCATGAGCTTTTGCACGATATTTTGGGTTTACCCGTTGAAAAAGCATCCCTGCTGGAGTACAAAGGCGCCATCAATTTTATGAAGGGCGGCATTGAGTGTGCGGATAAAGTCACCACAGTGAGCCCGACCTATGCCAACGAAATTATGGACCCTTGGTACAGCCACGGTTTGGACTCAATTTTGAGAGAACGTGCCTTTAAACTCATGGGTATTCTCAATGGGATTGACACGGTACTTTACGACCCTGCGGGGGACAAAGATATTTTCCACAATTTTTCTGCCGAAAAATCCGCCGGCAAAGCGAAAAACAAGGCCGCCTTGCAGAAGCTTTTTGAGTTGCCTGTAAAAGCCGACATCCCTCTTTTCGGTATTGTTTCGCGCCTTGTGGCGCACAAGGGCTTTGATTTGGTAAAGGCTATGTTGCCGGAGCTACTGACAACGACGGATGTTCAGTTTGTTGTGCTCGGCACCGGGGACTCGGAATTCGAACATTTTTTCAAAGAAATGGTGTTCAAATATCCGGACAAAATTTCACTTCGACTCGGCTTTGTACCGGACCTTGCGAAGAAGATATATGCCGGTGCCGATATGTTCCTCATGCCCTCCAAAAGCGAGCCCTGCGGGCTTGCTCAAATGATGGCGCGGCGTTACGGCACGATACCGCTGGTACGTGAAACGGGCGGGTTGAAGGATTCCGTAACCGACAGCGGCGACGGGCTTGGCAACGGTTTTAGTTTTAAAGGCTACAATGCCGGGGAACTGCTCAACATGTGCCTGCGCGCCATTGAAGGCTACGGCAACAAAAAGGGATGGGCCACACTCGTGAGTCGCGCTTTAAACTGCGAAAACAGCTGGGCGGTTTCCGCAACACAATATATAAAAATGTATAAGGAGTTGACAGGTTGACAGTAACCCCTCAACCCGAAAAATTGCTCTCGAACGCTGTTCTTCGTGCTGCCGTGCAGCATTTCAATTTTATAGAGGTTTTGTGCCCTTCCCGGCATAAAGCCCGGAAAGGGCGCAAGATTTATAATGATTTATGTTACTGCAGGTTTGCACGGTAATTTAGAGGGGTTTTTGAAGCTCCTTGATAAAATAAATTTTAAGGACCAAGATATACTGTATGTGTTGGGCAACGTTGTGGACAAGGGGCCAAAACCTGTCGAGTTGCTCCTTGACATGTCTTTCCGCCCAAATGTTGTGCCGATACTCGGCAACCACGACTATATTGCTTTTACGGTGCTCTCTCAGCTTCGGGATATAGCGGATGAGGAGGAGACGGAAGATTACCTTGACGTCGTTGGTCTGAGGCTCTTTGATTGGTGGATGGATAACGGCGGTCAAATAACGCTCGACGCCTTTTTAGCCGGCGACGAAGACCGACGTGAGGGCATTTTGGATTACCTGGAAGAATTTACACTTTACGAAGAAGTGGAAGCCGGTAAGTTCAGCTACGTTTTGGTGCATGCGGGGATGAAAAATTTCGACCCGGAGCGTGCGCCGGAAAAATACGGGATAAACGACCTCCTGTTTGAAAAACCGGATTACGCTAAAGTGTACTTTGAAGACAGAATATTGGTAACCGGGCACACACCGACCGATTTGATTGAGGGCTGTGAATCGGGGAAGGTATATAAAGGCAACAACCATCTGGCTGTTGACCTCGGCATGGACAATAAAATCGCCGCTGTCCGGTTGGACAACGGCGAAGCGTTTTATGTTGATTTTTAATCGGCCTTGCTTACTCGCTAAGAGGATTAAACACTTGCTCGATTTGCATTGCGGTATATTTTTCCACCTCATTGGCCAATGTTTTGATGCAAAGCGGGGCTTTGGAATCGTGTATGCGTTGCGGACCTCTTTCAATACTATCGAGCAGTACATTTTCAAGACCGCCGAGATATTCTAAAAACATAAAATTTTCGATCGGCGCCCTTTCTCCAATCCAACTGCGCGGTAGGTCGCCTGCGTTGATGGCGGAAACTAAAAACCTGTATGTGGTTAAAGCAAAATATCTTAAAGCCTCGTCCCTGCATGAGGACGGCTGATTTTGCAGGTTTTCTCTCAACACGGTCAAACAGCGAAAGATTGTTAGCACATCCAGCTTATTGTCTTCCGGAATATCTTTGGGACAAAAGGCACCTTCGGAAAATCCGCATCCAAGCGAGCTCGTACCCAAAAGATAGTCACAGGTAACATTGTAATGCGCTGCTGCTCTTGTTACAAAGCCAAGACCGCATTCTCTGATTCCTCTTTCATAGTGTGACAGTAACGCTTGCGATACCCCCAAGGCCGCGGCTGCATCCTTTTGACTTTGTTCGGTGCTTTTGCGTAAAGCCCCTAATCTGGCGGCGAAGGTTCTGTCCATTAACGTTGCTCCTTTATACAAAAAGTATATTTTATTTATTATATAATGAAGTCTACAATTTGTATATGTTCATATTACACAAAGTTTTCATCTTTTTTTTGGAGGCACAAATGAAATCCTATACTATTCATTTCATTCGAAACGGTTTTACCCAGGCAAATCTTGACGGGCGTTATGTCGGCCACACCGACACTCCCTTGTGTGAAGACGGGTTAAAGCAGCTGCAACAACTCAAAACGCAAGCCGAATACCCTGAGATTGACGCACTTTTTTCCAGCCCTCTTTTGCGCTGCACGCAAACAGCCGCAGCTTTATACCCGCACAAGGAGGTTATTATCATCAGAGATTTGATCGAGTATAATTTCGGTGAGTTTGAAGGCAAAACTGCGGCAGAGCTCAAAAATTATCCAATGTTCCCGGCTTGGCTTGCGGGAGAAGATGGGGTTGAACCACCTTTTGGAGAAAGCAATTCCGCCTTTGCTTCCAGAATTTGCAATAGCTTTTCAATGATCGTGCAGGGTTTGATGAAGACCGGCACAACGGAAGCCGCGATTGTTACGCACGGTGGTGTTATTATGTCTCTGCTGACGGCATTTGGATTACCCTCGGCACCTATGCACGACTGGGCTACCCCTAGCGGTTGTGGGTATACCGTGCGTATTATACCCTCTGTATGGATGAAGGTGCAAAAGTTTGAGGTTGTTGAAGAAATCCCTCATTTTGTTGAAAACTCACATTCAATTTGACTTTTTAAATAAAATAGTGTTTAATATTATTGATATAATATATTCTTGTTTTTATCCGGAAAGGGGGAATGTTGATTGCCTGCACAGCAGGTTAAGGTCGCATAAAATTCTCACCTACCGGATTTTTGCGTTTTTTTCAGAGGTTAGGCAGTCGGTTTTTACCGAAACAAATTTTTGATATTAATGAAGGAGGAATCATCATGGCAAACACCGTTTATCAACCACACAAATCATCCTTAGGCATTGATGCGAATCTGATGGCAGTAGCATCTAGCCTTCCCGTTATTCTCATGTTATTTGCGTTTTTGGGTGTACTTGCATCTATAGTTGCTCTTATATTTGCACTTGCACTATCCCTAATTATCTTTTTTTTGGAAAAGAACAGTTCATTAGTAAAGTTTAGTGCTGTTCAAGCAGCCGTTGTAAACCTAGTTTGTGGATTAATTATTGTCATACTTTTAATTCTTAGATCGATAGTTTATAAAGCAATGATTAAAAATATCATATACGATATTTATAGTTATTATTGGAATTATTCAGATCAATACAATAGTGCAAGGACCGTCAGACTTGTTTTTTTAATTGTCATATATTTGGTTGTTTTAGCTTTTATTGGTCTACAGACTATAGTTGCGCTGAAATCATTCAAGTATACACAGTTTAAATTGCCCGTTATCGGTGGAATTGCCGAAAAAGTATCCGAAAAACTCGGTAAAATTAATATCAACCCAACCAATACAAATGTGCCCCCGGCGCAGCCGCAATACACAACCCCTGCGCAAGGCTATACACCGCCGTATAC
>JAAYFA010000090.1 GCA_012728445.1 Clostridiales bacterium
CTATTATGCCGTTTTCCGTGACAGCGGCATTGCCACCGACAGCGTCGCGACCAACTTTGAGCAGATTTTCGCGACATACAGCCCGACGACAGTAAGGAAGGTCTTATGAGTTAGGAGTTAGGAGCGAGGAGTTACGAGTTTGGAAATAGGAAGGTACTGTAATGGACGAAAATAAACTCAGCCAGACGCCGCACGGCGGCGAAACGGATTTTTACAAGCAGGTCGCAAATTTCCTTGCTGAGTCACGCCAATATGCCAAGCGGCAGTTGGACAGCACAATCGTCGTCGCCTATTACGAAATAGGGCGAATGATCGTCGAGCGCGAACAGCAAGGTCAACAACGGGCGCAATACGGCGCAAAGCTGATAAAAGGTTTGTCCGAATATTTAACAGAGTGTTATGGCAGAGGCTTCTCGGTTGTAAACTTGAAGAACATAAGAAAGTTTTACCAAGTATACTCACCGTCAATAGGGCAGTCAACTACTGCCCTATCTGAAAAAAGCGAATCAATGATTAGCGTTTTTAGCGAAATTTTGCAAAAAGGGCAGTCGCTGACTGCCCAATTCAAAATCAGTTGGACGCATTATCAAGTATTGATGAGAATTGAGAACGAAGATGCACGCCATTTTTACGAAATCGAAACCTTAAACCAGCAATGGTCGGTCAAGCAATTGCAACGTCAGGTCGGCAGTTCGCTTTATGAACGGTTGGCGTTAAGTCGCGATAAAGATAAGGTTATGACACTGGCGAACAAAGGACAAACCATGGATAATCCCCGCGATATCTTTAAGACACCGTATGTGTTGGAATTCACCGGGCTTGAGGAGCGTTCCGCGTACAGTGAGTCTGAGTTGGAACAAACCCTAATTGATAACTTGCAGAAGTTTCTGCTTGAACTCGGTAAAGGTTTTTTATTTGAAGCACGGCAAAAACGATTCTCGTTTGACGAAAAATCGTTCTTTGTCGACCTGGTGTTCTATAACCGCCTGCTTCAGTGCTATGTTATTATTGACCTTAAGGTTGAAGAACTAAAGCATCAGGATTTGGGGCAGATGCTGATGTATGTCAATTACTTTGACCGTTTTGTCAGGCAGGAATTTGAAAAGCCCACGATAGGTATTTTGTTATGTAGCCAAAAGAATGACAATATTGTCGAGTTGACCTTGCCGAAAGATTCGAATATCTATGCCTCTGAATACAGCCTGTATCTACCGGATAAAGCGCTGCTGCAGCGCAAGCTTGCCGAGTGGGTTGAGGAGTTTGAAGAGGAAAGAGATAGTTGAGTTAGGAGTTTAACGGTGGAGAAAGAAAATACAGTAAAATATAAAAGTTTGGAGTTTGCTAAAAGAATTGTCAAGCTTTATAAATATTTATGCGAAAATAAGAACGAGTATGTTTTGTCAAAGCAACTGCTGAAAAGCGGCACCAGTATTGGTGCCAACATTGCGGAAGCGGAATGCGGGATAAGCCGCAAAGATTTTTTGGCAAAAATGTATATTGCATTCAAAGAGTGCGTCGAAACAGGCTACTGGTTAGAACTGTTATTGTCCGGTGATTACATCAACGAAAAGGAATATCAATCAATAATGGTTGACTGTGTCGAACTTAGAAAAATGTTATCATCGATAACAAAAACAACCAAAAACAACTCCTCACTACTCACCCCTAATTTCTCACTAAGCGAAGGAGGCACGACTGAGCGATGAAGTTTAATTTTAAAATCCAACAATACCAAACCGATGCCGTCAACAGCACCGTCAATGTTTTTGCCGGTCAACCGTACATCGGCAGAGTTCGGTATGTCCGGGATATCGGGATAGTGAAAAAGGATTCACAAATATCCTTTAACAATGCTGAGAGCTTTGTGGAGGACGCAAAGCTTGGCTTTGGCAACGCTGAAATCGGTTTGAAAGATAAGGATCTCCTTAAAAACATCAAAGACATTCAGCGCAAAAACAACATCAAGCAGTCATCTGCGCTTGTGGAACATTTGGGACGCTGTAGCCTGGATATTGAGATGGAAACGGGCACCGGTAAAACCTATGTTTACATCAAAACGATATTTGAAATGAACAAGCTCTATGGTTGGAACAAGTTTATTGTGGTGGTGCCTTCTATCGCTATTCGCGAGGGCGTGAAAAAATCCTTTGAAATGACGCAAGACCACTTCATGGAACATTACGGAAAAAAGGCACGGTTTTTTATCTACAACAGCAAAAACTTAACCGAGATTGACAACTACTCAAGCAACGCCGGCATCAATGTGATGATTATCAACATCCAAGCCTTCAATACCCGCGGCGCGGATG
This sequence comes from Clostridiales bacterium, assembly GCA_012728445.1. GTDB lineage: Bacteria > Bacillota > Clostridia > Oscillospirales > Acutalibacteraceae > UBA1447. The sequence goes on from JAAYFA010000090.1 coordinate 2,310, forward strand.
CAAGGCGGATATATGAAAAACTGGACGAGTTCGGCTCCAGGCGGCCGATAGATGTTATCAAGGCCAACAATCCGGTTGTTATTTTGGACGAACCGCAAAAGATGGGCGGGGCGGCAACGCAGACTTCACTTAAGGAGTTCAACCCGCTGTTTTGCCTCAACTACTCCGCAA
>JAAYFA010000107.1 GCA_012728445.1 Clostridiales bacterium
GCCTCAAACCCCCTATATGCTTGGGGTTGAGACCGCTTTTTCGCTTCGCCAACTGTAAAAGTCAGGATAAATAATGAAAATTGTCGAACAAAATAATATCTTTAACTGAAAAACGGGGACGTTTATGAAGTTATTCAAGTATAATAAATTTGATTTTGCCGTTTGAAAAATACTACGATTATCTGACGAAATAAGTTGAATGTTTGGAAACGCAATGATATAATGTCCGCATAACGAAAAAGGAGTGGTTGTGTGGCAGTCAAACCGATGCGTTACAAATGGAAAGGGACCATGACCGACCGTGCACGCTTTAACAATCAGATGCACTACTTGCCCGTTGACCGCTGCTTTAATATGGAGTTCGGCTATTGGGACGAAAACTTCCAACTGTGGAACATGTTTAAGGATAACGGCATTAAATCAAACGAGCAGGCGGATAGATTTTTTAGTTTTGATAGGATGGAAACGATTACCGGCAATGTTTGGCTACACCCTTATTTTTCAACCAAAGTCATTGAAGAAACCCAGACGACACGAACCATTCGCAATGAAGACGGACTCTTGGCGATTGAAAAAAAGGGGGGCAGCAGCATACCGCATTATGTCGGGTCCAGTGTTGTGACGCCGGACGATTGGAAAAAGGTCAAAGAAGAACGCCTTCGTCTAAATGACCCGGCCAGAATAGTGGATGTTGAAACGCTTAAAGAAGACTGCCCGCCGGACAGAGATTTCCCCCTGTGTGTCCACTGTGGTTCCATGATAGGCAGAATTCGCGATATGCTGACCTTTGAGGGGCTGGCTTATGCGTGTTACGATTACCCCGATATGGTAGAGGATATGGTGGAAACATCCTGCCTATTGGTTGAAAACTTTTTGGACCAAGTATTGCCGCACATTGATTTTGACCTTGCAAGCGGTTGGGAAGATATTTGTTTTAAAAACGGGCCGATTGTCAGTGTCGATTTTTTCAAAAATGTTGTTACCCCACGCTATAAAAGGATTCGTAAAAAACTTGATCAGCACGGCATCGACATTTGGTTTACGGACTGTGACGGTGACGTTCGGCCGATTTTACCATATATGATGGAAGGCGGCATTAACTGTTTGTTTCCGTTTGAAGTCAACGGTTGTGCACACCCATCCGAACTCTTTGCCGAATATGGCAAAGAACTTCGTATTATGGGCGGGGTGGATAAAATGGCCCTCGGCTCCGGGCGAGAGGCGATTGACGCTTATATGAAAACCCTGATTCCTCTGGTAGAGCGCGGTGGGTATATCCCATTTTGCGATCACCGCTGCCCGCCAAACGTGCCGGAAGAAGACTATCTGTATTACTTAGACTTGAAAGAAAGTATGTTTGGGTTGAAATAAACTCTATTTAATCTTAATATAATAAAAAATGACGGAGGGCAAACCATGAGTATTTATGAGGAGATCAGCAGCGCTTTGCAACAGGGGCGCAAACCAAAGGTAGAAGAACTTGTTCAGCAGGCCATTGATGAAGGTATGAGTCCAAAGGTAATACTGGAAGAAGGTCTGCTTTCCGGCATGGCGATTATTGGCGAAAAATTTAAGAACAACGAAGTGTTTGTACCGGAGGTTTTAATTGCCGCTCGTGCGATGAATGCCGGTGTGGCCGTGCTGAAACCCCATATGGCCGAATCCGACATGGTCAATAAAGGCAAAGTAGTTATCGGCACGGTGAAAGGCGATCTTCATGACATCGGCAAAAACCTTGTCAAACTGATGCTCGAAGGCAGAGGCATTACCGTTGTAGATTTGGGCGTGGATATTTCCGCGGAAGACTTTGTTCAGGCAGCGATAGATAATGATGCCGATGTGATTTGCTGCTCCGCTTTGCTTACCACAACGATGAACGAAATGAAAGCGGTGGTCGAGATTGCAAAAGAAAAGGGCATCCGCGATAAAATAAAAATTATGGTTGGCGGTGCGCCTATTACGCAGCACTTCTGCGAATCTATCGGTGCCGACCGTTATGAAGTAGATGCCGCTTCCGCTGCCGATACGGCGCTGGAACTTTGCTCGGCATAAAGTTTATACGCTTAATTGAAGGCAGGGGCTCAGCTCTTGCCTTCAATTTTTATGGGGGAGGGGAAATTTTAACCAATGACGGAAAGAGAAAGATTTATCAAGGCGCTCAAAAGAGAACCGATTACCGGTCATGTGCCGACTTTTGAACTTGTTTTTTATTTGACGATGGAATCTATCGGCAAGGTGCATCCATCCCAGCGAACTTTCGGGCAATGGAGCCAAATGAGTGCGCATGAGAAAAAGGCGCAGATGAACGATATGGCGGACTGCTATATCGACATCGCAAAAAAATATCACCACAGCGCCATTTTTGTTCATCCCAATCCGGGCGATTTTGACCATACCGTATGGCTGCTGGAAACCATCCGTGAACGTTCCGGCGATGCGTTTTTTATTATGATGCATGGCGATCCTACGTTCAGTATGCCTGATGGGGACTATATGGAAGAGTTCACAAGGCTACTGTATGAAGAGGAAGACACACTCAAGAAAGAAGCGCTGCATCGTATGAACAACAGCATCGACTTTGCCGAAAAAATACAAAAACACCAAGGCCTTCTCGACGGGTTCGCACTTTGTTCGGACTATTGCTTTAACGTCAATCCATTTTTCAGCCCGGCCATGTTCGATGAATACATTGTTCCATACCTGGGTGGCGTCATTGCTGCGTACAGAGAAATGGGCTTTTATTCCATCAAGCATACCGATGGCAACATTATGCCGATTGCCAGGCAGATGGTTGACTGCAAGCCCGACGCACTTAATTCGTTAGACCCGCAAGGTGGTGTATCTTTAAGCGAAGTGCGGCGCCTATATGGGGATGAAGTTGCGTTGATCGGTAATGTCAACTGCGGCTTGTTGCAAACCGGCACACACGAAGAATGCGTTGCGGATGTAATGCGTTGCTTGCATGAGGGGATGGCCGGCTTTGGGTATATATTCTCAACATCCAACTGTGCCTACAC
>JAAYFA010000199.1 GCA_012728445.1 Clostridiales bacterium
CATTTTTCTACTAAAGCACTTTGGATAATTGGCAGTTATACGGGCGATGTTTTGATGGCTTTTGTGTTTCTCTTTGGCTCCATCGGCGGCAAGGTGAATGGTTTTTATAAAAAGCGATTACCGATGATAATAGCCATTACTTTGCAAGAAACGCTGTTTATGTTTGTCTACGGTATCAGAAAAGTTATTCCGCAAGAAATGTATAACGAGGCCATGGATTATTGCGAGTGGAAAAACGGCTATCGCACTGAGGGAATGACGGGCGTCGCAAAAGGCTTGGCATCAAAACTCGTGCGTGTGGTCGGGGCCTCATTAAGGTCGATCTTAATGAAAGCGTTTGGCTACGAGCAAGGCAAAGCTTACTTGACACAAACTGACACGACCAAATATTTCTTGTTTGCGATGTCAACGGTTATCCCTTTGGTGACGGGCTCTCTGAGTATCATACCCAAACTGTTTTATGACCTCACCGGTGATAAACGCGATAAGATGTATGAGGACTTGCTTGCCCGTCGCGCACAAATTTCCAAAGAAGTTTCGGGCGGCGACCCCGAATCCATGGCAAGAGCTGCGGAATCGCAACAAAATGTCGGCAACAGTGATTTATAATAATTAATATCTGATTCTTTAGAGGCGGTCATACTTGACTGCCTCTAAGCTTTTTCTCAGCTCAAAATCCCAACAAAGACGTCGCAAAACGAACAGTAAATACTGCTTGGTTGAGCCGTATGACTGCTTGTGCGCCGTGCACAGGCGTCTAGGGACGCTTCAATCGGTAACAACGAAGATTTGGCGAAATCTACGCAGGACCGGATAAATGCAAACGAATCAAATGATGAATAGCTCCCGGGAAAACAAAAGACAGTGCACTTACAAGGAATAAGATGCCTTGGTAAATTGATTGATTAGAGTAAAGTAACAAAATCTTTAGAAATCAAACAACAAGCAAATGAGCCGGGGGAGCCCGTCTCATTTGCTTGTTGCATTAAACCAATTATTCACTTGAAAAATACGGGAAAATGAAGTATGATAACAGTGTAAATTACTTGCGTTTGCTTTTCACTTTTGTCCCCAATAACCTAACCATTAAAGGCGTTTTCACCTCGATTGCCTTTTGTGGGCACATCTCTTGGCAGCAATAACAGCGGATGCATTTGTCGTAATCATATTGCGGTATTGTCCCGGCTTTTTTATCCATGCTCAGTGCCTTTTCTTCCACGGGGCAAATATCTACGCAGATACCGCATTTAATGCACTTTTCTTTAACAATATGAGGCTTTCGACCTTTTTTGCCCGGGTTCTCCTTTTTCAATTCGCCACGATTCACATTGAATTTTGGATTGCCGTACTTCGCAAAAGCCTCTTCACAGGTAATAACGCCATCTTCGGTAACAACCTCAATGTCTTTGCTGTGCGATTTGCCAACGCCGTAAATCTCCGCGTAAACATTAGTCGGCACACGTTGAGGGTCAAGGGCAACCAAGTGACAAAAAACGCTGTCTAAAGCGACAGGGTCGGCGGAGATGAGTAGCACATTCATCGGTGTCGGGTCGCCGGAACCGGGCCCGTTCCCCTCCATGGCCATAATACCGTCCATGATGTGCAGCTTTGGTTTTACAAGCACATTTAAGTCCGCCAGCATTTTGGAAAAATTGTCAGCATCGGGGTACTTGGCGTGACCGGCGCCTTTGTTGAAGCCGGAAACACAGCCATAGGTATTTTTTACAGCCCCGGTGACTCGCACGAGCGCATGTGTCTTCATTTTACATAGGTTGATAATTGCGTCGGCATCAACAACGCCTTTGCAAATTGAAAAGCTTTTTACGGCCTTCCCTTCCGGAAAATCAATTTTCACCCCATTCATGAAGTCGCCTTCCAGAAGGTTGAACTCGTCCGCCGCCGGCTTTAAACCTGCCGCCTGTGCGACTTTGAACGGCGTCATGACGGAACCCGGTGAATCGCCGTATAAAAGATTGCTATATCCTTGTTCTCTTAACAGTTTCGCAATAGCACGGAATACCGTTGGATGTGTTGTGACCGCTTGTTCCGGCGCTGCCTTTCTGAGTAGGTTGGGCTTGAGTAGAATCTTTTCATCCTTTTGGACGAACGCTTCGAGCCCACCTAAAAGATTTATTCCTTTTTGAAGGGCTTCAAATACAGCTTCGTTATCATAAACGGGGCAGTGGATGAGTACTACTTTACTTTTTGGTGTGTTTTCCATGTATACAGATCCTTTCGGGTATTGAATTTTCTGTCTTATTAATCCTACCACAACCACATATGATGTCAAGAAAAGGAGAAATGAACTATGGATGATTTTTTTGAACTGATTGCGAAAAGAGAAAGCTGTCGTAATTATTCCGAAAAAAAGGTTGAACGCGAAAAACTGGAAAAATGTATAGAAGCGGCGAGGCTGGCACCTTCCGCATGCAATTCGCAGCCTTGGAGCTTTACCGCGGTAGACAGCCCGGAATTTGCGCCGCAAGTGGCGAAATGCTTGCAAGAGATGGGCATGAATAAGTTTACGGACAATTGCCCGGCGTTTGTTATAATTGCTGAAGAAAAGGCAACACTGTCGGCAAGGGTCGGCGGCAAGGTTAAAAACCAGGACTATGCCCCCATAGACATCGGTCTTGCCACAGCACAGTTGTGCCTTGCTGCGACGGATCAAGGGCTTTCAACCTGCATTATGGGCTGGTTTAATGAATCTAAGTTAAAAGAGTTGCTCGACATTTCCAAAGAAAAACGCATACGTCTTGTAATAGCTGTCGGCTACGCTGTCGATGAAGAACTGCGCCAAAAGAGCAGAAAGAGTCTGGAGGACATAGCACGATTTATGTAACGTCGGTATTGACAACACTTTTTCGAGTCCAATCGTAAAATAAATTTGCTTATAAACAAGCTCGGACGGCCAAAACCGTTCGGGCTTCTTTTTTTAGTTTTCGGTGTATTCATCGTTGCGCAGTAGGTTTTCAAACCAGATTTCAGGGTTGGGGATAGGACGCACGGGCATCCATTTTGCAACACATCCGGTTCCGCACAGTTCCATATGTTGGATTACATCGGCAAAGTCACCGTCAACAAAAGGCCTTGACGAGCCGTTTTCTTCCACGACAAAAGAACCTCTCCCGCTACCGCCTTTTTCAATATAGTCGAGCATGGCGGATAAATAAACGAGTTGTGTGTCTAAAAGGTCACGGTTGCGCAAAGCAAACGGCAATCGGGCAGGGGAGTCGACACAGCTTTTTTCTTCAAAGTCGGCAATGTCTTCAAGACAGTTATTGATACAAGTTTTTATGCCGTCTGCAGTTCTTAAAAAAGAGGCATTGTCGGACATCCTTTTTTGAAGTCTATCTCTAAAGACGGCGGTATTGTTTTTATCTTTTAGAAGTCTCTCGGATAAATCGATAAGTTCGGCTATTTTTGTTTCGTCAATTTCACAGGAGTCTTGCGATTCTCGGGTGCATACTTTTTGTGTTGCTCGCAGCGCATCCACCTGCGTGGCATTTAGTGCGGAGCCGCCGGGGCGGTATATGCCAAAGGTCGCCGCGGCTTCGCCTATCGCAAAAAGACCATCGATATTTGTTTGGCAATCCGCATCCACCGCAAGGCCTCCGTTACAATGCTGCGCCGCAACACAAATTTCAATGGGAGCGCTTTTTAAATCGATCCCATTACTTTTATAAACATCATATGCCTTCGGGTTCATTTTAAGCAGTCTTTCAATAGGCGTGCCGAACATCGCCTCGCTTGCTTCAAGGTAGTCTTTACATTCATCGCTGAGCAAGGCAAAATCAAACCGTTTGCCAAGCGGGTTTTTAGCAAAATCCAAATAACCTCTGCGGCCTGCCCGAATTTCTTTAAAAACCGCCAAATCAATTCGAGAGGATCCGTTTACGGCTTTTCTTGCGTCAAAAGGCCACTGGTATCCCTTTAAAAAAGTCATCGCCAGCAAATCTTCGTCGCTCATACTATCGTATAAAAACTCATTTTCATCGCTGCCATCCGACTGCGTGGAATAGTAGCGCGGCAATACCTGCTGAAAACTGCCGGAAAGGTTCCACCTGAAGCCTACAGAAGCAATACCATATTGCCACTCGGTAAGGTTTGCACCCAAAGCGCCGGCGCGAAAGGCGAAGCCGGAACTGCCCGTTTGTGAATGCGGGTAAACGCTGTCGCGGTAAAGCCCTGCCGGGCCGCCGGTGGCGAGGATGATATTTTTGCATTTAAAAATCGAAAACGCTTCGGTGATATCATCAAGTTTATCTGTGTTCAGTGTTACAAGACCGTTAATCCGGCCGTCTTTGACCAGAAGTTCAACTGCAAGACAGCGGTCAACTATCTCCGCATCGTTTTTCTTCACTTCTTTTTCAAGGTGTTCAACCATATACTTCGATGTTAACGGTCCTGCGGAAACTGCCCTTAAGGTATTGTCATGGTCGGTCTTATAACCGGCATACTCACCGAATTCGTTTGAAGGGAAAGGGACGCCGATATTGACCAGGTTAAAAAAACCTCTGGCGGAAAGCGCTGCTTGGCATAGCGCGGTATCGCCGTTCATACAGCCACCCACGAATAAATCTCGAGACATCTGTCGCACACTGTCCTTTGTATCGCCGGCTACGGATAATTTGTAGTAGGTTTGTTTGTCCGACCCGGTGTTGCGCGATGTCCCCATATGGATCCCTTCGGTTACGACGCAAAAGGATGTGTCGCCTTTACTGAGCTCATACGCGGCGGCAAGCCCGGCAGCGCCACTGCCGATAATGACGGTGTTATAATGATGTACGGTAAGAGCGTATTTACCGATTGTGACCTTGTTTTTCATTATGCAATCCTTGCCTTTACAGCCTTCTGATGTGAAAGCCGCCATCAATATTCAAAACTTGACCGGTGGAATAGGTGAGCTGTCCGCTTACCAAAACCCACACCGCATTGGCGACATCTTCCGGCAGACCGAGCCTCTTAATTGGTGTCAGCCCATCGGCAATAAGCTTGTCGTACTTTTCTTTTACGGGGGCTATCATATCGGTTAATATGATGCCGGGTCTTATTTCAAATACAGGGATGTCGTATTCGGCAAGCCTTGCGGCGAAAAGCATCGTCGTCATACTGACGCCCGCTTTGGCAACGCAGTATTCCGCACGGTTTACAGAAGCGGTGTAGGCTGAGATAGATGAGATGTTGACGATTGCAGGAGCATAACCTTGACCGGCATCGACTTGCTTAACCATTTGGTTGGCAACCGCTTGCGTCAATAACAATGTCCCGACCAAATTGACATTCAAAACTTCATCAAGACTTTCCGAACTCATTTCTAATATATCGGTCCTAACTCTGGGACCCATGGATGCGTTATTGACAAGCAAATCGATGTTGCCCGCTTCAAGCGCTTTTTCGAGTAACCTGTCACGCGCGTCCTTTTCACCAAGGTTGCCTTGCACATAGATGATCTCCGCCCCGGCATCCGTTATCTTTTTTAATCCGGGAGCCGCGGCTTCTGTTGTACTGTTGCCGAGGGTAGCAATATTGTAGCCTTCTTTTGCAAGCCTGACGCTTATGGCATTGCCGATACCTCGGGAGGCACCGGTTATAATTGCTAGTTTTTTATTACTCATTTAAAACACACCCCACTGTTAATCATGTATTATCTATAACTATACTGATTATTCAAAAATATTTCAACAAATAATTGAAAGAAAGAGGTAAAAGTGTTACTATTAAACGAATTATTTTGTTTACGGCCTGGCCGTTTGATCAATTTCTTTGATAAGGAAGGTGAAGGTGCTTTGAGCTTTGGATTTTCCACTTTGCCGGACTTGGCTTCGTTTTGTGAGGGTGAAGGGTACGGCATCAAATTCAGTGAGGATTTAGATGTGCTCGCTACACCGTTTATGGCGGGCGGGTATAAGGTTTCTAACCGTTTTTGCGTTCACCCGATGGAGGGCAGCGATGCATTGGCAGACGGTACGCCGTCGGCACTTACTTTTGAGCGGTACAGGCGTTTTGCCCGTGGCGGCTCGGGGCTCATATGGTTTGAGGCAGTCAGTGTGATGCCGGAAGGCAGAGCGAGCCCGCATCAACTAATGATCAATCATGAAAACATTCAAGATTTTAGCAAGATAATTGAAATGATAAAGCGGGAGGCAACTGATGCCAATGGCACTGCGCCTACCGTTATTATGCAGCTTACGCATTCCGGTAGGTTTTCGAAGCCGTTCGGAACGCCTCAACCCATCATTGCCTATCATAAGCCAGTAATTGACCAAAGGCATAGCGTCAACCCGGATTTACCCATCGTAACCGACACTTATCTGGAAAGCTTGCCCGAACGCTTTGCGAAAACCGCTTTGCTTGCCAAAGAGGCCGGGTTCGATGGTGTTGATGTTAAGTGCTGTCATCGGTATTTGCTCAGCGAACTACTTTCGGCGTTTGAGCGGCCGGGGAAGTATGGCGGTAGCTTTGAAAACCGAACAAGACTGTTTTTTGAATGCATAGATGCTGTGCGTGTTGCGGTAGGGGTCGATTTCATTATCGGTACACGGCTCAACGGGTTTGATGCTTTACCGGGTGGGTTTGGTTGCGACAAAGATGACTTTATGAAGCCCGAATTATCGGAAACGCTTAGGCTTGTAAATCTTTTAAAAGCGCACGGGGTCGATATTTTCAACATCACCACCGGCTCCCCCTACTACAATTCTTTTGTAAACAGACCCAATGATGTTGAAAAAAATGAGCCGCCTCTTTCCGGCGTTGCCAGAATGTTTGATGTGGTTGGGGAAATTCAGCAGGCTCTTCAAAATGTGCCGGTTGTCGGCACAGGGTTTTCCTATTTACGGGAGTTTATCCCATTTGCCGCCGCAGGAGAAATTTTGGCCGGTAAATGTACAAGCGTTGGTCTTGGACGTATGAGCTTTGCTTACCCGGACTACCCGGCAGATATACTGCAAAATCGTTTTCCTTCAGCCAAAAAACTTTGTATTACTTGCGGCAAATGTGCCGGGCTACTCCGAGCGGGCGGGCCTGCATATTGCGCAGTATTTGATAAGCATAATAATTGAGAGAAAGGATGCAAGACGATGAATCTTGGCATTGTAACAGACGAACTGTCTGTGAACCTACCCTTCGCTTTGGGCGCATCAGCAGCCTTGGGACTAAAACGGATTGAAATCAGAGGCACCTCAACGGGGAGAGTACCCTTTCTTTCCGACGACGAAAAAGAGCTTTTGGAGGACATGATTGACGATTACGAATTCAAAATATCCGCAATCTCACCCGGTACTTTTAAGTGTAAGCTTCGTTCAGCACAATTTAAAGACCAACTAAAAAATTTCGAAAAAGCTCTGGACTTTGCCGAAGAGTTCGAAGTCCCCAAAATCATCATTTTTGCCGTTGAGCGAAGTCCGGAGGACACGCCGGATGATTACGAAACAATCATTGAAGCTGTCGGCGAAGCCACATTACTTGCGAACAAACGTGGCATCATCATCGCCGCAGAAAACGAGCACGGTTGTTGGAACGACACGCCGGAAAGCATTGTACGTCTGCATAACGATTTGGCGCCCACAGGTCTTAAGCTCAACTGGGACCCGGGTAATTTTCATGCGGCATGTGGACTTGATTATACAGGCGGTTACGAGCTTCTAAAAGAATATATCGTCAATGTGCATATCAAAGACTCCCGCGGGCAAGGCAAAGCGCATCGTTTTGTTGCTCTTGGCGAAGGGGAAATCAACTGGCAAGCGCAAATAGCAGACTTGGTCAGAGATATGCCGGGTGTTGATATGACGATAGAAACGCACGCATGGCCTTTGCTGGAGAATACGATGACAAACTTAAAAGTGGTAAATGAACTTATAAGGAGTGCTCAGAATGGCTGATAGATTAAAAGTTCTCCTCGTGGGAATAGGCGGTTACGGCGCGGGGTATGTAATGACTGCTTTGGGGATGGAGGATGAGATAGAGGTTGTTGGCATCGTTGATCCATTTGCGGATAAAAGCCCGGCTTTTGATGATGTTGAAGATCTGCCGATTTATAACACCATTGACAATTTTTTTGCGGCCGGACATACGGCGCAAGCCGCCGTCATCTCAACACCGATTCAGCTGCACTGCGAACAATTCTGTAGCGCGCTGGAGCACAACATGCACGTTCTTTGTGAAAAACCTCTTTGTGCTTCGCCTGAAGAAGCGGAAAAAATGATGGAAGCGGCTAATAAGCACCCTGAACTTAAAGTGCTGATTGGCTTCCAGTGGTCTTTTTCACCCGCTATACTCGAGGCGAAAAAACAAATCTTAAGCGGCGTATGGGGCAAACCGCTTTCCATGCGCGTTATTGTGCGCTGGCCGCGCGCATTCAGCTATTATGAGCGTAATGATTGGGCAGGAAAGCTAAAAGACAGCAAAGGCAATTTTGTCTGTGACAGTGTTCTTTCAAACGCCACCGCACATTATTTGCATAACCCACTGTTTATGCTGGGTGCTGATATGCAGCATTCCGCAGAGCCTTCAAAAATTGAGGCGGAATGCTTCAGAGCCTATGACATTGAAACCTTCGATACAGCTTTCGTAAAGCTTACCGTGCCAAACGCACAGGGGAGCGACACAAAGGTGTTTATTGCTGTTTCGCACGCTTGTGAAGAAACGGTGGCGCCAACCATTGAATACGCGTTTGAACATGGCAGAATGTGGTGTTCAAATGATGACAGACTCCACGGCGAGCTAAATGGAGAACTAAAAGAGTTTGGTGTCATCGGTTCAAACCTGGAAGGCTATTTCAACAAACTGACACGGCTGTGCGAATGCGCCCAAAACGACGCACAATCTCCGTGCTTAGCGGGGACGGCTTTGCCTGAGTTGGAGACAGCATATTATATAATAAACAATATTCCCGTTAAACAGTTTGAAAAAAAATTAATAGAAGAATTTACGACCACTTCAAAAGAAAAAAGGCTGAAGGTGAACGGTCTGGATGCGATTCTATTGGAGTCTTTTGACAAGATGAAGCTACCGAGCGAACTGGGCGTGGCCTTGTGAAGATCTGAAAGACCAAAAATATGAGCAATACTGAAACTTGCAAATTGTCATTATATCGCTTTATTTCAATTTTGATATTGCAGTTTTAAGACCCTGTTGGTATAATAGCGCTTATGAGTCAACACAAAATCGATTTCAGTCCTTTTTTTACGGACAAAGGGTGAAAATTTTGTTTCATGCTGAAATAACTGTTCCGCACTTTCAAAAGCATTCGGCTGACTGCTTACCCGCGGATTATCAAAAGTTGTGTTGTCATAATAAAAAAGTATAAGTATTATTGGAGGTAAAATGTCACAATTGCTGGAAAACTCAAACATCCTGATTATTATTGCCGCGTTGTTGCTCTCACTATTCGTGCTGTCAAAAGCAGCGGATTACATGGTGGACAGCGCGGTAATATTATCTAAGCGCCTAGGTGTTTCGGACATCATTATAGGGGCGACGCTCGTTTCTCTGGGAACAACCCTGCCCGAATTTTCATCCTCGGTTATCGCCACCATTCAAGGAGTGGAAGGCTTTGCGATGGGTAACGCCATCGGCTCCTGTATCACAAACACAAGCCTGATTTTAGGCATCGGGGCACTTTTTGGGAAAATCCCCGTTGACAAAGTGTCTTCAAAAAAGGTGACTCTGTTTATCGGCGCAGCACTCATCTTGATAGTTCCGACAATCCCTTACAAAGTGAAGCTTGGATATGGGCTGATCCCGCAGTGGATGGGTCTAATTCTTATGCTCTTCATACCTGTTTATGTTCTAATCCTGATAAAACAAGAGAAAAACGCCAAAAAAGCCGGACTACTCAGCGCCTCCGCTGTGTCGGAAGAATTATTGATTAACAAGGATGCTAATGTCGTTGTACTGGTCGTGAAGGTGCTGCTTTCAGCTATTGTCATTGCCGGCAGTGCCTCGATTCTGGTTGACACCGCTACTATTATGGCTTTTCACATGAAAATCCCTGAGATCATCATTTCATCTACGCTCGTCGCTTTCGGCACAAGCGTGCCGGAATTGACAACTGTTATCACGGCGTGCAAAAAAGGAAACGGCGGTCTGGCGCTCGGCAATGTCTTTGGCGCCAATACGCTCAATGTTTTGATGGTTATGGGCGCTTCGGCCATGCTGACGCAGGGCGGAATGCAGATTCCGAGTGCTTTTTATCTCATACAGTTCGTTTCACTCACTGTTATTCTTGGCGTATTCGGAATATTTGCCTACAACAAAAAGTTTCATGAGATAAGCAAACAGGAAGGCGTTATGTTAATTGGTGTTTATGCTTTTTATTTGGGCGCCAATGTTTACCAAGCTTTGGCGTAATTGTAGGTTATACTAAACTATAACAGCATAACTTACCGTTGTTGCGTCTGACTAATATAGAAACCTTCTAAATTTAAATTTGCAAGGAGATATTTAAGGATGATGATTCTCGCGCTAGTTCTGTTTTTAATTACATACGCCTGTTTACTGTTGTTTCCAAAGTACAGGGCTTACATTGCATTGGGTGTTGCACTGATATTTATTATTA
>JAAYFA010000224.1 GCA_012728445.1 Clostridiales bacterium
GCAAATTGTCGACCCCACAGAGGTCCTCGGAGTTTGTGAGCCTGCCGATTACTCGTTCGACAAGTACGGCGGTTTTGCCGCTCCCTGCGGCGGCGGAAACAAGCAGCGTGCCGCCGGTGGCCGTTATAGCCTGTTGCTGTTCATCGGTCCACTTCATCCAACGCGCCCCCTTCCCCGTCAATAATGCTCAAGGCATCCTCATGGCTCAGTTTTGTAATCAAACGCAGCGGTGTGCTGCTGTCCCGCCCGCAGACCGCCCCGTAATCGCAGTATACACACGCCGGGTAGCGTAAATCCGTAGCGGCGGGGTAGGCCGGAATTTCGCCGCGGTGGAGGGACTGCGCCATTTTGCCGATCATGCCATCCACCCTGGTTTTCAGCTTCGCCATTTCATCAATTGTAATCAGACTGCCTTCGAGCGCGTCGTTTTTAAGTTTTGCGGGGATGAAGATGCCCTCCCCATCCTTTTCCATGCCAATGACAACATCCATACTGTTGAGCAACATCCCGCTCATACGGCTGTTTTTAGTTTTTTCCGCCTCAATCTCTTCGAGCGATGCGTTTCTGCCTAAGTTGGCCGCGGGCGCATTGGCGGGCATGTATAAAACGCCGGCCGGCACCACATCGCCGTAAAGTGCCTCGCCGTTGTGCCAAATAGCAAAAAGGTAAATCAGCATTTGCATGTTGAGGCCTTCGAGCGTTTCCGAAAGGACAAACTTTTTGCCGGACGATTTGTAGTCCACGACCCGCACAAAGCTTTTGCCGTCTTTAATCATCACATCCACCCGGTCGACCGAACCTTTAATTTTAAGCACGCCGCCGTTTTCAAGCATGATTTCATACAACGGAATGTCTCCGTCTATGTCGATTTCAAGCTCAAAATTCACCGGCTCAAAGCTGCTGTTTTCGAGCTCTTTAACAAGCCTGTTCACAACCTCCGCCAAAATAGCCGCTAAGCGGTTATAGAGGTATTCAAAGCGCTTGGCTTTCTCCTGCATACCGCCCATTTTTTCTTGTGCATAGGCATCCATGATGGCCTTTATTTCGGCAAGCCGCTGTTCTTTGGTCAAGGTGGTTATCTGTTTGCCGGGGTATTTTTCCAGCAAGTGCTGTAACACATAGTGAAGAATCGTCCCTTTTTGCATCGGGTCGAGCTCCGCCACTCTGCGCGGTTCGGCTTTGAGCCCGTATTTACAAAAATAGGAAAACGCGCATTTATAAAAATTTTCTACCCGCGACGCCGAGATAAGCATATTTTTGCCAAATAGCCCTGCGGCGGTCTCCTTGTCCCGTATCGCAAACGGTTTTAGGTCCACAGCCCTGTCAAACGCTTCGAGTTTACTCTTATAATCTTCCCTGTTGTTAAAGTACTCTCTTAAGGTCGTATACAGTCCGTCGCCCTTGCTCCACAATTTAGCCGTCAACTCAAAAGCCGGCCGTACACCTTCCACATAATCGAGGTCCGGTATATCCGCCGTGTCTTTTTTTACACAGGCCGGGATGAGCCTTTTGATTTGCGCCACAAGTTCCGACGCCGACAGTGC
>JAAYFA010000138.1 GCA_012728445.1 Clostridiales bacterium
GCTTGACACCAACAACCCAAGCCCGGTAGATCATTACGCTTTTGTCGAGCAGGCTATTGACGCAAACCCCGGTGTGAAGTGGAGAGTCGTTACCTTCCACCATGACCTTTACGGCGGTCACAAACCCGGCCGTGAGACTGAAAGTGAGCTCCTGCGCATATTGGTTACCCCGATTTTTGACAAGTTTGCCATTGACCTTGTCTTGATGGGGCACAGCCATATTTATAGCCGTTCGCATGTACTTTACCGTAATAAAATCAGCCAAAACCTCGATGGGCTTGCAAGCGTTAAAGATGCGAAAGGATCTGTTTACTTTGTTTCCGGCTCTATCAACAATCCTCGGGATGCGGAGCAAGAAGGCAGTAAGTATATCGCCTTTGATTACAGCTCGTCGGAAGATATCCTTTACACCATCATTAATTTCAGTGAGGATAAGTTGACAATCAATGCCTATATTTTGGGCAATGATGAGCAGCCGATGGATACCTTCACCATTGAAAAAACAGGCGATATGGGCGGGCACCCTCAAAATGCAATGCCTTTCTGGTGGAATTTTATCCGGTGGCTTGGCACCGTGGTTAGTGTCGTTAGCAGCTTTGGCAGATACATCGAATTAGTGTTCAACCTATAAGGTATACAAAATAACTCGGCGGCTTGAGCATAAGTGCTTAAGCCGCTGTTTTTTAGCGAATGGGCCTTCGTAAAAAAGTTGAAATCATTGTTTTTATATGGTATGGTAATTTTATTAAGTTGGGAATATAAAGTTTGATTTCCCTCCTTATAAAGCATTACGAGGAGATGGAATCTATGAAAACTCGCCTTACAAGACCGCTGAGCATTGTTCTGTGCATCGCTATCCTGATGAGCACACTCGCTTTTTCTGTGTCGGCCGGCGTTTATACGACGAACGACAGCCAGTGGAAAGCTTATTGGGACGAATACGTAAGCGATGGCAAAGCCGTTTATTTGGCTCCGGGTAGCGATGACACGGAAATGCGATTTGCCTGGATGAGTGCCGTCAATGTATTTCAGCCAATTGTAAAAATCAGTAAAAACGCGGATATGAATAATGCGATTATCTTCATCGGCGGATACATGGCATCAACCGGGCCCGACGAAGGGTATTCCGCCCATGTGAAGGCAACCGGGCTTGAAGCCGGCACAAAATACTATTATCGGTGCGGCACTGCCGGCAACATGACAGCGGTCAACACCTTTAAGACGGTCGAAGCGGACGGCAACTTTAGCGCCATCTATGTAAGTGACATCCACTTAGCCGGCGAAGAGTTACACGAAGAACAGCTCATAACCGGGGCAAAAGTTTTGAGCGATATTTTTGAATCGGCGGTTGAAAAAGACAAGCGGATAGCCTTGATTGTATCCGGCGGTGATCAGGCAAACTCGGGAAGAGTACCTGAGTATGTCGGCCTTTTTGCAAGCCCTGTTGTTAAAACAATACCTTTTGCTTTAACGGTTGGCAATCACGATAAAAACTATTTAAACACTACCTATATTACCAACAACCCAAATATATATGAAAACGCGATATCCCCTTCCCTGCTCGATGGCGACTACTGGTTTGTTAAAGGTGATGTGCTGTTCGTCATGCTTGACAGCAATAATCGTAGTGGAAGGGATCATTACAATTTTGTACAACAGGCTGTTGAGGCAAACCCCGGTGTGAAGTGGAGAATAGCCACGCTCCACCACGACCTTTACGGCGGCCACAAACCCAACCGCGAAAGCGAAGCCAGGCTCCTACGTGCCCTACTTACACCGATTTTTGATAAATTTGCCTTTGACCTTGTATTGATGGGGCACAGCCATGCTTACAGCCGGTCCCATGTGCTTTACCGTGATAAGATCAGCCAAAACCTGGATGGCCTTACAAGCGTAAAAGATGCCAAAGGATCCGTTTATTTTGTTGGCGGTTCTATCGGCAACCCACGGATTCCCGAGGAAGAATGCGGCAAAAATATCGTATTTGACCACCTTTCGGAGGAAAATAAAATTTACAGCATCATCAGCTTCAGCGGAGATAAACTGACCATCCGGTCCTATGTTTTCGGAAATGATGAAGAACCGATGGACACCTTCGCCATTGAAAAAACGGGTGATATGGGCGGACACCCCGAAAAAAACGTGCCTTTCTGGTATAGCTTTATCAAGATGCTTGGCACGGTGATGAGTCTTTTTAGAAACTTTACGCAAAGTATTGAATATTTGACAAAAAAATAACGCATAAAAAAGTATGAGCCTCGGTTTTTCAACCGGGGCTCGATGTTCTATCATAAACCTAATAAAAACGCTTTGATTTTCAATCTTTTCTGACAAATTCATATCAAAAAAAGCAAAAACCACTATAAAAGCAGATAGCTCTCCACTTTACAGCTTTTTATCCTTATTTTTCTCCCCGATTTCCATTTGTTCGACGGCCACCCTAGTCATCGTCTCTGCGTCGCCTTCCGATGCACTTTTGGCCACACTTGCGCGGCGATCCAGTAGTTCCGCGTACATCTTTTCACGTTTTTTACCGGATAAGTCATAAAACAGCATCGGTATAATACCGGGGAAACCTGTTGCTAACGGGAAAATGGCGTAGGTGGCAAACAGCCAGTATTTTGTGCTGTCGCTCTGCTTCATCCCCCGCACATAAGCGGTCTGATCATACTTCATCCAGCGTTTGAGTTGCAGCTGTAACAAGTTGGTGTATATCCCGGCGAGTTTGCTTGCTAGGCCTTTTGTGACGGAGGTCATTGCCTCGGTGCGGTAGCCGTTCTTCCATTCGCAGTAATCCATGGATTCGTTGTACATTTCCGTAGGGATTACTTTGCGGATGCCGTAAAAAACGGCGATAATCGTTTCGTGTATGGTTAGGGCAATGGCCATTACCATTTTGTTTTTATACAGTCCGTTTTTCTTGCCGCCTATGGAGCCAATGAGGAATACCGGCAACATCAAAACCTGCCCAACATAGCCGCTGATCAGATACAGGGTTTTGGTTTGGAAATGGCGACGGCTCCACGGCACAATCATAAACGGTAGCGGCCCGAGGAGAGCCCCGGGGATACCGGTAATATACCCCATGGAGGCGAAGTTCAAAACATCTATCATATAGTCCGACCGACTGCCGCCGACGGAAAAAGAACTCAAGATTTGTGACAAGGTCATGAGCAGCACGGGCTTGTTGTTGATAATGGATTTGATTCCCTGCATAATGCTTGGCGTTTGGACGGACTGCACCACTCTTTCCCGCATAATCGTGTTAAACCACAGCGAAACAAGACCGCCGACAACACCGGTAAAGACCCCCATCCCCACAAACAGTTTGAGGTATAAGCCGCTGACGGGACCTCGCTTTGGTTTTATGATATTGTTGCCGATGAGGTCAATCATAATGGTCATCATTTGCTCGGGCAATTTTTCGCCGAATAAGCCGGAAAAGAAGTTGGCGACGGTCAGCAAACGTGTCCGCTCAACCGGATGTGGCGTTATGGTGGTGATGATGCCGCCCTGGGCAATCCCCAGGAATGTCCCGACGCCTTCACGCACGATAGCCAGAACAGAATAGACGATAAACTTATTCATATCGTCCGGCAAGGCGCCCTTGAAGAACAGCGGCAGGAGCCAGTATAGACAGGTGCCAATGGTGCCCGGGACGGCCAACAGCACAAGATATGGTTTGAACTTGCCCCACCGTGTTCTGGTTTTATCCACAATCGCAGCTGTAAAAATGTCATTGACAATATCCCAAATACCGTTGATGACAGATAAAATCTGCTGGAGCTTAAAGTCCACCTGAAGAATGGTGTTGACAAACCGCCCCGCGTAAGTGTTGATGTTGAAGCTTTGGGCCATATCCCAAAGCACATAGCCGACGACATCTTTGTTGCCGATATACCGGCGGTTTTGATAGACATAATCCACCTGTTCCCGCGTGGAATCCTCCCGCTGTGTAGAAACTTCATCTCCCGGCTTGTTTTCCAAAACACCACGCCCTTCACATTTATTTACAGGTCAAGGCTTTTGCAACAGCGCATTTTTTATTTTTTCAAACCTTAGGTTGTCAAGTCGCGCACGGAATCGGTTGTCATTCTAGCCAACGATATTTCTGAACTTGTCCTTGTAAACGACAGCAATATATATTGCCAGACCGGATATGGCTATCCATGTTTCGGTAGCAAAAAGACGCCGTTTTGTCATAAGTTCAGGAGAAATGTCTTTTGCGGCCCCCATAAGCGGTCCTTTTTTGCCGCCGGGAGGGAGCAGGACAAAGAAAATTTGATAAAAACCATAAAAAATCTCAACAACAAAATTAACAATGATGACAAGGTGGAGAATCAGCCAGCCTATTCTTTTCAAGTTGGCTTTTTTTGTTTTCGGGTTCATAAACAACGCTTCCTTTCGAATGTTCTACCAACGATGATTGTCATTTGTTTTCTTAACAGAATTTTACTCTTTTGAGTGCAAAGCGTCAAGGCCGTTTTGCACTGTATCGCAAGAATTATTGTAAGAAAATCATTATTTCGTTGATATTCCTTTGAAATTTTGGTATAATTCGATTGAAATTCCAATACTATAAAAAAGGGGAAGATGTAATGGCTGAAACACGAAAAATAGGATATGCGGTTGTCGGACTGGGCGTCGGCCGCTCACACGCAAAAGCGGCGCTCCATTCAAAAAACGGCAAACTAGTTGCGGTTTGCGACTTGATTCCCGAAAAACTCGAAAAAGCAAAGAGTGAGTACGGTGATATTCTCACCTACACCGATTTTGATGAAATGCTTAAAAACCCGGATATAGAAGTGGTCAGCATCTGCCTGCCAAGCGGTATGCATGCCGAATTCGCCGTGCGAGCAATGGAAGCGGGCAAGAATGTGCTGGTTGAAAAACCGGTGGATATTACCGTGTAAGCCGCCGAAAAAATTGAAGCGGCACGTGTAAAGACCGGGCTTAAAGTCGGCGTCATCCACCAGAACCGTTTCAACGCTTGCATGAAGCCGATGAAGGAAGCGATTGACAGTGGCAGACTTGGCAAATTGGTACTCGGCACTTTTGCGGTTAAGTGGTACCGCACACAGGAGTATTACGACAACGGCGGTTGGCGCGGCACATGGGATATGGACGGCGGCGGCTCACTGATGAACCAAGCCATCCACACCGTCGACCTCATGCAGTGGCTCATGGGCGATGTGGCGAGCATTACCTCGCATATGGACATCTACAACCACTCCATCGAAACCGAGGACTTGACCGCCTCCCTCGTCACGTTTAAAAACGGCGCTTGCGCAACTTTTGTTAGCACGACCTGCGCATACCCGGGGCTCGGTACCGATATTCAGGTTTACGGCACAAAGGGTTCCATCGAAGTGGACGGCGACCAACTCAAAACATGGCGCATTGAAGGCGAGGATGACGACAAAGGCAAGAGCATGACCGACCTTTACGGCGAAGGCAACGGCAGCGCCACCGCCCTTGACCCAACACTGGTTGTGGGGCATGCGACGCAGGTGGAAGATATAATTGATGCCGTGCTTTATGACCACGAGCCGCTGATTGTTCCTTGTGACGCAATAAAATCTGTAAAGATTGCAAACGCCATCTATGAATCGGCGCGCACGGGCAAAACAGTTTATTTTGATTAACAGCTTTATTAACAAGTGATCATCCAGCACACCGGTTGGCAACAACCGGTGTGCTGTCTTTCGAGACTGCAAAAACGCCCACAGGATATGCTCAACCTGTGGGCGTTTTAATATGGTTGTGATAATCTATTTTTGCAAATCTAAACTGTCCATATAAATTTGAACCGCTTTTAGAAACTCTTTGGCGCCGGCAATCTGCGCGGTTGCTTCTTCTTTTGTAGCAATGTAAAAATCTTCGTAATCGCTCTTATTTCTTACAAGAGAAGCAGTAGTAATTATTTTGGAGTACTTAGCATCAAATATATCTGTTTTAATATAGTGCTCTCTAAAATAAGAAATCACCCCTGAATGCTTTTTAAAGTCAGCCCCTTCAAGTGCAAGCAAAGCACGCATTGCTTGAAACACACTGTAATACGCTCTGTTATTCGCAATTTTAAATTCGCTGATTTTTAAATTCTTTTCAGCGCCCTCCAAATCTTCTGCTGCTTGAGAAAGTCGATATTTTGAAAGTTCTTGATTCTTATTATGCACTGAGCTGTATTCCTTCCTTTATCAAGTTCTTATAGAAAGGTAGTGTGTTCTTCCACTCCTGAAAGAAAGAATCACTGATAACCAGTGGAGAAATCAACATAGAATAGCCAAATTGTTCGTCAATTTCAGAAACGATGTCAGCAATTGTGGCGTTTAACGATGACTCCTTTTCTCTCGGAATATCAAAAAGCAAAGCAATATCAACATCCGATTCGTCGTCAAAGTCGCCTCTGGCATAAGAGCCAAACAGTATAACACCTTTTAAACTGCTACCGAAATGTTCTTGTGATTTTGCAACAAAAGCGCTTAAAAGCTTATTTAATTCCGATTGTGAACACATTGCTTTCACCTTTCTTTCGCATTCATTATATATGTTTTCACTTCAGAATTCAACCGCTTCTAAAGGTTTAACCTTTACTGAATATCGGATGTCTATATGAATCGGATTCCTAATGCTTTAAGGAAAAGTTGCCAAAGCTGTTGCAAAATTGACAGCACACTAACCGAGGGTACCTTATACTCCACCACCACTGATTGAAATTTGCCGTAGGGCTTTGCGTCACATGTCACTAACCCGATATACTCACCCGGCGACTGAGTGAACGAAAAAGACGCATAGCCGCTCCTGTTTGTGTATGCGCTACCGACCAACTTCATGGGTGTGTTTTCGCCTTGTCTGCCCATGTAAAAATCGACCTTGACCGGTCCCGTTGGCCAATTAGGCACTTCGTTTGTCGAGCGATAAAAATCCACACTCACCGCAACCGTATAAGTCGCAGTTGATTTGCGGCCGGGTGATTCCACAGATGTTTTTAAATCTAAGTTAAGCCCGACTTTGGGCACAGAAAAATAAGCTTGCGGCGCATAAATAGATCCCCATTCCGACTCTACCAACTTAGCACCGGCAACATAATCGCCCGGCACAATCGGCACAGAAATTTCCGCCTGCCCGTCAACCAAGTAAACACTGCCGACAAAGTCTGCCGGATACATATCAACCAACGGATTACCGGTATAGAAATCGATTTTCAGGGGTTGTGCGAGAACTCTTGGGCCGGTACCGTTTTCCGGAAAAACGAGTTTCGCATTCAGAATAACATTATTATTGAGATTCCCGGAAATGCCGTTCACTGTTTGTGCAGTCAGTTTCAATACAGGCACAGCCGGTTCAGCGGTTTTGACTTCATAATAGCAAACATTCGAAAACAGCTCCCCATAAACATGGCTTTTAATAACCGCGCCGCCTGCATACTGCCCCGGCGCCTGCCATGTTCCCAAGGTCGCATAGCCTTTTGGGTCGGGCATGGCACTGCCTAAATATTCATTTGGGTACACGCATAGAATGGCGCTGCCCGTGTAAAATTCAATCGTCACGCCAAGCGGACCGCCAAGTGCCGCCGGTTCGCCGTCCAACAGCGCGGTAAACTTAACATTTGTTTTGCAGCTTTCGTCCACTTCCACCTGCAAGCTCAGCACGGGTTGCTCAGTCACCACAGCCGTCGACGCATACGCCGATGAACCCGTCAAGAAAAGAAACAGGAATGCAAAAAATAACGAGAACAATCTTTTCAACTTCATCATCTCCATCAATAATAAAAGAGGGGTCAGTTGTGTATTGTGCAAATCTTTCGATTTCGATTGCAAGTTGATTCTACCATACGTAACAGTTATTGTCAATATTTCAAGTATTTTTAGTCAATTGTGCATTAAAAAGTTCGGATATTATCCTTTTGCGAATCAGGAACCTGTATCCCATATTGCAGTGAATCAGAGAAACGTCCGTGTTTTTTCAAGTGGCTTATCTTGACTCGAATCCATTGTATCCTATCGCTTTTTGTGATAGTGTTGTAGAAACATTTACAGATATACCCGATATTTTGATTGTGAGGTAATTTCATGTTGGGAGCGATTATCGGTGATATTGTCGGCTCACGCTTTGAGTGGAACAATATCAAAACAAAAGATTTTGAGTTTTTGACACATGACTGCTTTGCGACCGATGACAGCATTATGTCGTTGGCCATTGCTCATGCAGTCTTGGCAAGTGAGGGTAATTTTGATAATTTAGGTGAACTTGCTGTAAGCTCCATGCAGGGTATTGGTCGCTTTTATCCCGGCTGCGGCTATGGTGGGCGATTTTACAATTGGATGTTCTCGGACAATCCCCAACCCTATAACAGCTATGGCAACGGTGCCGCTATGCGTGTGAGTGCTTGCGGCTTTGCGGCAGATACCCTCGAAGAAGCCATGCTGCTGTCAAAAAAAGTCACGGAGGTAACCCACAATCACCCGGAGGGACTGAAAGGGGCGGAGGCTACTGTTGTCGCGATTTATATGGCACGTACCGGCAGTACCATTCTTGAAATACGCGACTATATCAATAAACATTATTACCCGATGAATTTTACACTCGATGGAATTCGCGATACCTATGAGTTTAATGAAACCTGTCAAGATACGGTTCCGCAAGCGATTATGGCTTTCCTCGAATCAACCGATTTTGAAGATGCGATTCGTAATGCTATTTCCATCGGTGGCGATAGCGACACCCTCGCTGCCATCACCGGCGGTATTGCGGAGGCTTATTACGGCGTACCGGATGACATGAGGAAGAATGCGTTAGATTACCTTGACGAACGGTTGATGAAAATACTCATCGAGTTTGAGAATAAGTACCATCCTCAACTCGAATAAACCATAACCTTGTTCATGACAGCGTTTCAAAGCCAGGCGTTAAACCTCGCCTGAATAATTAAGCGGGTGTTTTCATAAAAACTTTATTTCGTGTTGTTTTCTTTGGCAGTTTTGCAGGAGGCTATGAGGAGCCTGCGGATGTTGCCGCACTCACCTCTCAACTTCAGAAAGTCACTTTCGCATAAATAGTTCGTTTCGAAGAGCAGTTCTAACCAATACTCCGATTCATAGCACTCTTTTAGAGCGATTTCAAGCTTCGATATAAAGTCACGTTTGCCTTGCGCATAGTTAGCTTCATATATGTTTGCACCGATAGAGGTTCCGCTTCTTACCAACTGATTTGATAAATTAGACTCTTTTTTATTCTGTTTAATCTCTTGACAGACAAATACAATTTCTTTTGCAAATTGTTTTGATTTTGTTCTTAATATGCTCTCTGTCATGTTTTCAACACCTTTCGAAAATGAGTATAGCAAAAAATAATAGGATACTCAAGAAAAAAAATGGCTAACGAAGTTAGTGATATGTTGCGCGGCAACATGATATTTTTGCTGCGGCAAAAGTGATATATCACCTACGGGTGATGTGATATGATATAAATCCTCACGTACCGCAGTGCATATCACCGGCGTAACCGATACCACACACATAGTGTATATCTCAAATCCTGCAAGGATTTATATCGTTGAAAAAAGCACTTCCACGAAGTTAGTGATATATTGCGCGGCAATATGATATTTTTGCTGCGGCAAAAGTGATATATCACCTGCGGGTGATGTGATATGATACAAATCCCCACGCACCGCAGTGCATATCACCGGCGTAGCCGATACCACACACATAGTGTATATCTCAAATCC
>JAAYFA010000387.1 GCA_012728445.1 Clostridiales bacterium
GGGTCTATATCAGAGTGCTCGAATCGGATGGTTTCGGTGTTTTTGAGGTCAAAAGTATTTCCAAAGAACCCCTTAATATTTCGTCGGAGGAACTCATGGAACGGTTTGTACGCGGTGACCGTTCGCGCAACGAAGAAGGCAACGGGTTCGGTCTTTCCATCGCCAAAGAACTGGCTGCTATTCAACAATCAACGTTACTGTTAAGCCGGACACCGATGCCGACAAAGAAGTTAAAGAACTGTGGCTGAGCTGAGTTGAAGACAGATGCCCGGTCACGACAATCTTGTACACCCCACTCCGGTAAACATTGCGCTTGGATAGCGTGAAAACGATAAAAAGCAAGAAAGGGACCACTTGATGCCCATCCCTTTCTTGCTATGACACTTTTGTTAAAGCCGCCGGTCTTTTTGGCTTAACCGGTCACAGTCTTGCTTAAGAACTGTTGCGCTTCTTTTTATTGTCTTCACTTACGCCAAGGCCTTCCCTGCGGCTTTGCATGCGGCGATGACTTTTTCAACCTCCGCCTTGCTCCAATCGGGGTTGATGCCTATATAGACCGTTTTGGCGAGAATGTCCAGCGTTTTCGGGCACATATCGGGCGAATAGTTGTGATTCAGGTCTTTATTTGCCTGCATCTTAAACGGGTCCATCAGCGGATGCAGGGCACCGCGTTTTTCGAGTACGGGTGTCCAGTGGGTATACACATGCTTACCCGTGTCGATAGGCAGCGTGCCGTGAATGCCATCCGCCGTGGCGAATTTACGCGCTGCTTCCTCGGAGTCAAACATGAAAGCCACGGTGGTACCACAGTCGCCCGCCGCATCGTGCGAGGGGGCAAAACAAAAATCATTCTGGAGCGCGTCCATGATATTTTTTTTGTTTTTTCTTAAATCGGCCAGAATACCGTCTAACTTTTTAAGCTGCTCGCGGAGTATTGCGGCGGTAATCTCGTTTGTCCTGTATTCCGTACCACAAAATTGCGCCTCGCTTATTTCATCCAGCTGTCCGCCAAAATAGGCGATAGCACTGCTGTCGTGATAAATGAAGGCCCGCTCAAAAAGGGTCCTGTCATTTGTCAGTAAAGCGCCGCCCTCGCCTGAGGTGATAATTTTAAACTGGTTAAAGCTCAGCGCACCGGCATGCCCGATGGTACCCAGGCGCCTGCCCTTATGAGAGCCACCGTCCGCCTGACAGGCGTCTTCAATAATTTTAAGATTATATTTTTCTGCCAGGTTCATTAACCCATCCATGTCACAGGGAAAGCCCTGAATGTTGACCGGCATAATTGCCTTTGTGTGACGGCTTATCCTTTTTTCTGCATCACTCACGTCGATGGTGCAACTTTCATCAATCTCCGCAATGACCGGGATTGCCCCTGTTGCCAAAACCGCCATAGCGGAGGCAATGTAAGTATACGCCGGTACGATTACTTCATCCCCGGGGCCGATGCCGCATGCGACCATTGCGGCGATGAGGGCTGCCTTGCCGGAGGTCATGAGAATAGCGTTTTGACAGCCGAATAACTCTTTCATTTCTTGTTCACAGTGCATCGTCTCTTGCAAACCGCCGTTGCACTTGAACAGTTCTCTGGACTCAATCACTTTGGCAACCGCTTGAATTTCTTCCTTACCTATTCTGTACATACGACTTCCTCCAAAATTCTGACGTTTTCTTTGATGATATTATAATCCGAATCCGGCGCTAATGTCATAACACCGGAGGTTAAAAACATATCGATTTCGTACCCGCCTCGACAAAGCTGATCTTGCGTTGGCAGATAGCCGTTGTTGCCGTTGGTACACCCCAGACAAAGCGTGTGTTGACAGGGGCTGTAACGGCGAAGCCGCAATGAAATTTCGGAAAAGAACTCATAGGGGAACGGAATAAAAGCGACTCTGCCAATGCTTATAATTGTCTGTGGAAAGGAAAAGGCTTTTTCCGTCGGTAGCCCCGATTCGTATGCTTCCACTACCGCGGCAAGGTATTCGTAGGTTCTGCCGGACAGGTTGATGCTTTTCTCGCCGCTAAAGGCTTCAAGCTTTGCCTTTGCTTGCTCCAAGGGCATAATTGGGGCGTAGGGTAACTGTATTTCGCCCGTCACGCAGCGCAGCGACGACGGGGCATAATCTTCGATACTTCTGTAGGCCTTTACCGCGTCCTCTGCGGCCAGTTTTCCGAGCTCATTGACATACTCCATATTGCCGGTTGTTTGCCCATTTGAAAGCCGTGGCCCGACATCACCCTCGGCACCGTTAAAGAACGCCGTTACCGCACCGCTTTCCGCATCCAGCCGGTCAATCATCACGCCTGCCCAGTCGCGCGTTATTTCGGTATTCTTGCCCGCCGCGGTACAGTGTGCGCCATAGTGGACGATGTTGGCTACCGCCGTGCTTGCCAAGGTTTTAAAACTTAAAACCGTCAAGTTTGGATCATAGCATCCCCAAGGATTTTGCCCCAAACACACGCTGTTATCCTTATTCAGCTGGCGGCGGTTGATACCGATTTCGCTTTTAACCGTGCCCGTACCAAGCAGTGCCGGCTCCAAATTCTGAATTGCCATTTGGGCAGCCTTGATCGTTTGAGGAATAAAGACAGTGTCGCAGTATTCCCTGTCAATCGGTCCCCAACCGGCATTGCCCGCCATACAAGGCCCTGAGTGTGTGTGCGTTGTAGATAACATAATTTTAGCGGCGGGAACGCCCGTTGCCAAACTCACCTCCCCACGTATCTCCTCGCATAACTGCGTATCAATTAAACATACCGTTGCCGAAATCAGTATTGCTTGTTCTTCCTCTTGTTCAAAAGCAATGGCGGTCACCGTTAAATCATCGTTGACCGATTGGCTGAACACATCGAGCGTGTAGCCGTAGAGCCTTGCCCCAATAGGCGGCGTGATCACTTCTCTGCCCGCTCCCACTTTAAACCCTGCCATATCAATGAATACCCCTTCCCGTTTATAAAACAAATAGCTTCAACTTTTCTTCACTGTTTGAACAACTCAACCAACATTGCCTGCCCCGGCGCAACATCCAGTAAAATGCCGCCGTGGTCTACCGGAGTTTCCCCGATAAGCTGAAGGCCTTCAGCGCTTATGTCGTAAAGCTTTGCCGATTTGTACCCGCACATCGGCAACTGCCAAGTCCGCTTGCAGCCGTTTTTACTGTAGGCAATTCGCATGTCATCCTTAAACATTACCGGCAAAAGTAAATCGTCGTTGATTTTCATCAAAACGCCGTTCTTTGCGATTTTTTGCGCATGCCGATAAGAAACGGTGCCATCCGTATAAACCATGCGTAGTTTTTTGCCGCGACCCGCCAGTTTTTCTTTCTGTAAAGTTGCCAAATAAAAATATGGAATATTCGTTGCGGCGAATTGCCGCAAAAACTCTTTGTGCCAGGCATTTGCATCTGTCTGTGCATTGGCATCTCCACCGTTTAAACGCCATAGCTCCTCGCCATGGATGTTGCCGTACAGGATTTCGCCGTATTTGCCTTTCAGTAGGCCGCCGGCATATTTCTGCGGATAATAATTGAAGACCTCGCGCTTTTTGAGTTTGTCCACCCACCAGACGGCGGGCAACTGCCCGAGGGTATCAACAGGGTACCGTCGCCATAAAAAACCACGGACAATATTGCCATAAAAAAGTGCCGTCAGCGGGCCTTCTCGGTAGGTAAACTCGGAGGTTGTATCAATCCCCTTTTGAGCAAGGTAATCAATCATCTTTTTTCTGTAGGCTTGCATTGTTTTTATGTCAACTTTCGGCTTTCGGTTGACATAGCACTGAAAATTATCGACATGTACCGTTCCCGCTTGCCGCAAAGGCAAAAGCTTTAAAAGAGTTTTTACTCTTTCATGGAAAAGCCCGCTTTCCCACTCTTCTTTGTAGCTGACCTTGTAACAAGGCAAACCGTTATATTCTTCTACCGCGGCCGGTCTTCCGTTACGGTCACGGATGAGTGCATTTTTCTCTCTATATGCATAAATCAAAGGGCTGTTGTCATAGGCATCGGCAAAATTGATATGTACGCTGATGACCGTGTTGAAGTTTTTCGCCTGTTCCATGAGCCAAAGCATACTTTCAAGCGGTGTTTCATCCTCTTGCCTTTTGAGCGCCGGGTTGACTTCATCAAAAGCCGGATATTTATCGTCATGACCGTCAAACTGCCAACCGACAAGATAAATAATTTTTGGAACGCCGAGTGTCAGCGCATCCACCTGCCGGACAATTGCCATCGCTCTTTCAACGTCACACTCTACTACACTACCGCCCCTGCCGTCCGGGCGCGCCATAAAGAGCTTCATCATCATCGTTTTTGTATAATCATACCTTGGCATTGTCACAGCTCCACTCATCATTTGCATTATAATTATTATAACTGTTCCGCCTTCATCTTGCAATGATCGGGGCGGATTGTCTGCTCATTTTGTTTTGTTTTGACATTGAAATTGTGATGTGCTACTATTCAAGCATATATTTCAGAAAGAACAATTACACCCGAAAGGATTGGTCGTCATGAACGATATTATCCGAGAAACAGCTAAAAACGGACTGCTTATCGCGGCGCATAGGGGCGTTTCCGGCGGAAACATTCCCTGCAACTCCATGGCTTCTTACGAAACCGCGCTGGTTCAAGGTGCGGATATTTTGGAAATTGACATCACCAAAAGCGCCGACGGCGAACTGTTTGTGTTTCACGGCGGTCTTGAATCCATTCATCTGCGCAGTGACAGATTGATTACGAACATGACTGCCACCGAGGTTAGGGAGCTACGCTACTGTAACGGTGACGGAGTCAAAACGACACAGTCGGTCAGCACGCTTGACGAAGTTTTTGAAGCCTTCGGACACAGTTGTTTTATTAACCTCGATAAGTTTTGGGACAACATAGCGGAGATAACCACCTGCGTGCGCCGACACAAGCTGCAGGACAGGGTGATCGCAAAATCCCACCCCGCCGACGAATGCATTGAACTTCTCGAACAGCTAGCCCCTGACATCCCCTACTTGCCCTTTATTTGGAACGAAGACGACTGTACGGAAGAACTGCTTAAAAGAGATATCCGCTTCATCGGCACCGAGGCTCACTTCAGCGATGACGACAGCGAGGTGGCAAGCACCGAATATCTTGACAAAATGCATCGGCAAAACCTGATTGTCTGGGCAAACGCCATCGTGTTTAACTACAAAACCGTTGAATCCGCCGGACATACGGATGATATTTCTGTCACCGGCAACCCCGACAACGGGTGGGGATGGCTGGCGAAAAGGGGCTTTGATATACTTCAGACCGACTGGGTGTTACCTATGCGGATGTATCTTAAAGAAAACGGATTGTTGCACCTTAATCGTTAACACAAGACAAATGAGGCTATCCGACAACGGGTTTTCCGTTAAAGGGTAGCCTCATTTTTGCAGCGTTTTTTGTCAATCAAGCTCGTAATACTGATCCTTCATTAAAACCAAGCTTAAAAATCGGGATTAGTATAAGCTTTAATCAATAACTTTGACGGATTCGATAACGGGCTGGTCAGCCGCGAGCACAGTACCGTTGCCATCCTGCACCTTCGTATCGTCGCATATTTTATCAACGATTTCCATCCCGCTTGTCACATAACCAAACACAGCGTATTCTCCGTCTAGATGCGGGCTGTCTTGGTGAACAATGAAGAACTGCGAGGTTGCGCTGTTGTTGTCGCCGCCTTGGCGCGCCATAGCGATGGCCCCCCTGGTATTGGACAAGGGGTTGGCCACACCGTTTGCCGAGAACTCGCCTTTGATATTTTTGCCGGAACCGCCGGTCCCGTTGCCGCTCGGGTCGCCGCCCTGAATCATGAAACCTTTAATAATCCGATGGAAAGTCAGCCCGTCATAAAACCCTTCTTGCGCCAATGTCATAAAGTTGGCAACCGTAATCGGCGCAACCTTTCCGTCGAGTTCAACGGCTATAGTGCCATAATCTTTTACTTTGATTTCAACATGGTGTTTGCCGGCAGAAGATTTGACCGTGGTCTTGCCGTCAGCGGTATCCTTACCGCAGGCCGAAAGGGTTGTGAGTGCAAATAAGGTAACGAACAGAATGCAGATGATTTTTTTCATGATGATCTCCTCTAAAATGTTTTTATTTATGTATCTTTACGCAAAACGCTCAGATACTCCTCATAAGCAAAAGTACGGCTTCTTCGCGCTTCGCCGACTTGCTTGATGATCCCCAGTTCTTCAAGTTTTTTAACCGCATTTGAAACGGTGTTGTATGCCAGATTCAATTCCACTGCCGTTTTCTTAATATCGATGATCGGTGTGTTTTCCAAATAATTAAAAATCCGCAAAACCGATTTTGTTCTTGTTATGTTTTCTTGAATAATTTTTGTGTTCTTTTCGTGTAATTCGGTCAATCGATCAATGCTTTCAATGGCATCTTGCGCAGACTCGAAAACTGCCTGTAAAAAGAATTTTACCCATTGTTCGAAGTCACCTTTTTCCCTCACCGCAGTCAGGCGGTCGTAGTACTCTATACGATTACGCTTTAAAAAACAGGAGATGTAAAGGGTTGGCAAGGACAATAAAGCGTTTTCCTTTAAAAAAAGATTGATCATCAATCTGCCGATGCGGCCGTTTCCATCTAAAAAGGGATGGATTGTTTCGAATTGATAATGAACCAACGCTATTTTTATCAGCGGGTCTGTTTGGTCAACGGCGTTGATATATTTTTCAAGGTCGCTCATCGCCTGAGTCATATCTTCCGGATTTGGCGGGATATATCTTGCGGTTTTTATTGAGCTGCCCCGCGATCCCAGCCAGTTTTGACTTCTACGGAATTCACCCGGATATTTTTCGCCACCGCGGATATCCTGCATTAAAACGCCATGCGTTTCAAGCAAAAGTCTGTTGCAAAGCGGAAGCGTTTCCAACCTTTTCTTCGCAAAATCGGTTGCCTTGATATAGTTGATAACCTCTGCAACATTTTGATTGGTATTCTCCTCAAGATTTGGGGCCAAAATATCATCCAGGGTTGCCTGCGTACCTTCGATTTGTGAAGAAAGCAACGCTTCCTTCCTGACGTACATGGAAACAAACAAGGGCACACTCGGTAACCTCGTCGAAATAGCGTTTAGCTTTGCAATCGCGCTTTTCGCCTTTGCAAGAAGGTTGCTGAAGGTCTCGTCAAAGCTGAGTTCCGGTTTCGGCGGCAATGGATTGGGAACAAATGATTTGTACATCAGCTCGCCGCATAGATTTTTTCTATATTCGCCCGCACGATTCATCGCAATACACCACCTTTTTGAAATAAC
>JAAYFA010000175.1 GCA_012728445.1 Clostridiales bacterium
CGCAGCTCCTGCACGATACCGATTGCCGTGTTGGCAAGAATCACCGGCAGAAACATCATGTGATTGTAGGAACGCACCGCAAGCAGCGCCGCGGCGATCAGAAAGAAAATCAAATTGAAATAGGTGAATACGTTGGTGCAGATGATGCGCCCCGTACTCTGCCCGGAGGACGCGGGCTGCTCGTTGGTTTTTCCCTCCATGACGCGCAGTGCGACCTCTTCGCGGGACAGACCCCGGGGGTGTTGGTTGTCGTCTGTCATTGTTTTGGTTTCCTTATGGGTTCCATGTTGAATATGATAGTTCATTATACTACTTTATTCGCGCGGTTTCAAGGGGAAAACGGAGATTCCCGCATTTTTACACAGGAAGTAAATTTTCAAAGTAAATGCAACAGTAGCGTTTACGGTTGCATTTACTTTGATAAAGAATTTGTGGTAGCATTTAGTCTGAGAAAACGAAGGAGGAAAGGCTAAATGAAAAACGAAACAAAAAACAAGCATCTGACGTCGCTCGACCGAATTGACATTGAAGAATGTCTTGCCAAAGGCATAAGCTTCAAGGACATAGCGAAGCGGTTAGGAAAGAGCGCAACAACAATCTCGCGCGAGGTGAAACGGCATACGTGCCCTCACAAAAACAGCTATTCAGTAAAAGACGAAATCTGCCTGCTGCTCTTAAAAGCTCCTTTTGTATGCAACGGATGCGCCAAAAGAAGCCGAAGCAATTGCCCGTATACCCGGCAATTGTACTTAGCAAAACGAGCTCAGTCTGAATACGAGACCCTGCTTTCAGAAGCAAGGAATGGAACCCCCCTTAACAAGCAGAGCTTTTACGACACCGAAAAAATCATTGCAACAGCCGTAGGAAACGGACAGCATATCTATCATGCCGTGCAAACACATAAGCTTCCCGTTTCCGCCGCCACGGTTTATCGGCACATCAAAAAGGGATATTATACAATCTCTCCAATCGATTTGCCCAGAGCTGTCAAGTTCAAACCGCGCCACACCAAAGAAGCTCTTTTCGTCCCGAGCTGGGCTAAAAAGGTCGCACCTACGAGGATTATCTGGCGTTCACGGCGGCGCGTCCCGATGTTCCAACCGTTCAGTTTGATACGGTTGTCGGCAGGGTCGGCGGGAAGGTGATCATGACTATCCATTTTGTAAGCTGCAATTTTATGGTCGGGATTCTCCTGGAAAATAAGACCGCACCGGAATCCGCCGGGAAAATATCCGTTTTCAAGAAAACCTTGAAGGACAATGGCTTCGGGTTCGGAAATATAATACCGGTCATATTGACCGACAACGGCGGGGAGTTCAGCAATGTTTCCGCTTTTGAAAACGACGACTGCGGCAACATTGAAACACATATGTTTTTCTGTGATTCTAATGCTTCCTACGAAAAGCCGCATATTGAGAAGAATCACACCTTGTTCCGCGATATTGTTCCCTCCGGTTCGTCATTCGACGATTTTACCCAAAGCACGGTGAACATGATTTTCTCTCATGTCAATGCGGTTAAGCGCAAGCAATTTAACGGCAAAAGCGCGTTTGATCTGTTCACCTTTGCTTTTTCGGAAAAGCTTGCTGATGTTCTCGGAATTTCTTTTATCCCCGCCGAAAACGTGGTTCAAACTCCCGCCTTGCTTCACTGATTCTTTTTCATAGTAACTGCATCCATAGTTGCATTTAGTCTGAAACGGATTCCTTTCAGGCTTTTTCGTCATGCCTCTTTTTAGCCCTTTTAAGCCTTTCCTCCGCTTTTTCTCCCCTTTTGTCAAAGTAAATGCATTCGTTTTTCATAGTTATTGCAC
>JAAYFA010000380.1 GCA_012728445.1 Clostridiales bacterium
GCATTACCGAAAGGAAAGCAGCAATTGAAAAAACATATTATAATGCAGATACAGGCGACTTTGCCGAAGACATACAAGGGGCAAACTCCTTTGCCGAGGATATAGGGATTGGCGGCGAAAAAACCTTTGACAATATTGTAAGAAAATACCAAAAACGCGGCATGTACGATACCGGCATTTTCGGCACGGATATTTTGACACGAATCCTTTTTGAGCGCACTCAAGGGCAATTGGCTTTTGATTTGCTCGCCGGAGAAAAGAAAGTATCCTTCCACACCATGATGGCGGCAGGGGCAACAACGCTTTGGGAATACTGGTCGGGCAAAAAATCCCACAGCCACCCCATGTTCGGTGCGGTGACCCGCTACCTTTACTATTATCTGCTGGGCATCCGTCAGACGGCAGACTCAACCGAGTTCGCGCATATTGTTGTTGAACCGGTGATTCCCGATGGACTTGATTTTGCCACCGGTCACATTACAACAAGGTTCGGCATCATCTCCGTCGCCTGGCAAAAACAGACAGATACGGTGCTTTTCACGATAGAAATACCGCCGGTTGTACAAGCAAAATTCACTTACAACGGCAAAGAGTTGGTGCTGAATGCGGGGATAAACTCATTTTCCGCAGATTTGCGTACAGATGTTGGGGGTAAGGGGTCCATATGAAAAAGTTTGAAAAAGTGCTGATAGCCAGCGACTTTGACGGTACTCTAAAGGACGATGCGGGCAACATCAGCAAAGAGACCCGTGACGCCATCGCCTATTTTATTGCCGAAGGCGGGTATTTTACCGTTTCAACCGGGCGAACTTACCAAGGGTTTCATTTGTACGACCCTTCTTACATCAACGCCCCCGTTTTGCTCGCCAACGGCGCCCTGGCCTACGATTATGAAAAAAAGAGTGTTGCCTTTTTTGACGGTATCGACGAGGAAGGTTTTGAGGCGGTACGAGCGGTGCGGGACAAATTCCCGGCGGCATCCATTGAAATGTATGCCTTTGATGAAACCTTTGCCATACACCTGACGGATGACACCGAGCGGCACTTCACCGACCAGTTCATTGAATTTTCCGTCGTCGACGACCCATCCGAAGCGAAAAGGCCTTGGCAGAAGGTGATGATTGGCAGCGACCATAACACATCGCAAGCCATACAAAATCGGCTAAAATCGCTGGGCGATGACCCGTCATTTTTGCCGACAAACGGCTCTTTTATAGAGGTGTTGAAAAAGGGCGTGGATAAAGGCACCGGACTGCACAAACTGGCCGATTACCTCGGTGTGCCGCATGAGCGTTGCTATGCGGTGGGCGACGGCTACAATGATGTGGAAATGCTCGTGGCGGCGGCAGCTGCCTTTGTCCCGAAAAATTCGGCACCGGAGGCCTTGGCGGTGGCGACGCATATCGTGCGCTCGAACAACGACCATGCCCTAGCGCATGTAGTTGAGATGTTGGATGAAAAATATAGCCGATGACACATTGTAACTCATGCCTCGGCCGACTTGTAAAAGCTTGATACTCATAGTATAATTAATAGCTATACTCACTAAATTATGGGGGAACATAAATGACTGTAGAAACAATAAAAACAATTTTGAATGCCGACGTCTTGTGCGGCGAGGATCGCCTTGATCGGGAAGTGCATGCCGCTTGCGGCAGTGATATGATGAGCGATGTGCTGGCTTTTGTTAAAGAACAGGCCGTTTTGCTCACGGGGCTTGTGAACCCACAGGCGGTGCGCACGGCGGAAATGATGGACATCAGCTGCATCGTTTTTGTGCGTGGCAAACGCCCCGACGGCGATATTGTTGCCCTGGCAGAAAGGCGTAAAATTGTGTTGCTTTGCACAAAGCTTGAAATGTTTAGCGCCTGTGGCCTGCTTTATTCAAATGGCTTAAAGGGAGGCCACTTGAAAAAATGAGTATTTTAAAATTGCATTATGATATAGACGGCAGCGATTTCACCCGTGCGGGTGAAGCTTCCGGCAAGGTGAAGCGCGTTTTAAAAAAACTCGGTCTGGATGCGGAGGCTATCCGCAATGTCTCTATCGCTATGTACGAGGGCGAAATCAACATGGTTATTCATGCGGGTGGCGGCGAAATAGATGTTGAAATATCATCCGAACTTGTTACCATCGTGCTCACCGACCACGGCCCCGGCATAGAAGATGTCTCGCTCGCGATGAAAGAAGGCTACTCGACCGCAACGGACAACATCCGGTCGTTGGGCTTCGGTGCGGGGATGGGACTGCCAAATATTAAAAAATATGCCAACGAAGTGGCTATCGATACCAAAGTTGGCGTCGGCACAACAATTACAATTAAAATCTACGTGCCTGATTGTTCGGCCGAGCTATAAACCTTGCGGAAGGATTTGAATCTGGAATATGAACGTTTTAAACCATTCGGTACGCCTTGATGAGGATAAATGCAAGGGCTGTATGAACTGTATTAAACGCTGCCCTACAGAGGCCATTCGCGTTCGCAACGGCAAAGCCAGCATCATCCCGGAAAGATGTATTGACTGCGGCGAATGCATACGGGTGTGCCCTCAGCACGCCAAACGTGCCGATAGGGACTCTTTCGATATCCTCGCCAACTACAAATACAAAGTTGCCTTGCCGGCACCCAGCCTGTATGGCCAGTTCAATAACTTGGATGACATTGACTGCGTGCTGACCGCTTTTAAAATGATCGGTTTTGACGATATTTTTGAAGTGTCCAAAGGTGCGGAGCTGGTATCCGAGGCGACACGGCTTTTGCTCAAACGCGGAGAGCTTAAAAAGCCCGTCATCTCTTCTGCCTGTCCTGCGGTTTGCAGGCTTATCCGCGTACGTTTTCCCAACCTCATCTCCCACGTTTTGGAGCTGAACTCTCCCATGGAAGAAGCGGCGCGCTTGGCCAGAATAAAAGCTGTGGAAGATACGGGACTAAAACCCACAGACATCGGTATATTTTTCATTACCCCCTGCCCGGCTAAAATTACGGCCATCAAACAGCCCATCGGGCTGGAAAAATCAAACCTGGACGGTGCCTTTGCCATCAAAGATGTCTACCCCAAACTACTCGCGCAAATGAATCGGCTGGACGTCACGGGCAACTTGAGGGACTCCGGTATCATCGGCGTGGGCTGGGCCACCAGCGGCGGAGCATCCGCGGCACTGCTGCGTGAGCGGTATATTGCCGTGGATGGTATTGAGAACGTTATCCAAGTGCTGGAAGAAATTGAAGACGAAAAACTCAACAATATAGATTTTATCGAAATCAACGCCTGCACCGGTGGCTGTGTCGGTGGGGTACTTTGTACGGAAAATCCTTTTGTCGCCCGCTCGCACCTACAACATCTGCGTAAATATCTGCCGGTTTCATGCAACCACCTGGAGGGGGAAAAGGTTCCTAAGGCGATGAACTGGGACACCTCACTCAAAGCCATATCCGTGCTGAAGCTTGCCGATAATGTGGAAGACGCACTGGATTTAATGAAAGAACTTAATACCATTGCCGAACGTCTGCCGGGGCTTGACTGCGGAACCTGCGGTGCGCCGTCTTGCAGGGCTTTGGCGGAAGACATCGTCAGAGGTTTGGCGCTGGAAAGCGACTGTGTTTTTTATATGCGCGATGCGCAGGGCAACCCGAGCTTTCAAGGGCTCGTCCCCCCGCCCTTCCGCAAACCACCCAAAAAGGAGGAAACGCCTTGACTGTTAAAGAACTGGCGACAAAGCTCGACCTACATTTCCTTTGCGGCGAAGAGCAGGCGGATAGACCCGTGACCGGCTGCTACTGCGGCGATTTGCTCAGCTGGGTCATGTCTCGCGCAAAAGAGGGAGACGCCTGGCTGACCGTCATGGGCAACATCAATTCCGTAGGCGTTGCGGTGCTGGCCGATATTGCCTGCATCGTCTTGACGGAAAATGCTCCCTTCGATCTCCCTGCGCTCGAAAGAGCCCGGCAAAACAGAGTCGTTGTTTTGCAAGCACAAAAAAACACCTACGAAATCGCCGCCGCCATTGCCAATTTGTTCGGGTAAACTATGAAGCTATTTTACGATTTTCATCTGCACTCCTGCTTATCGCCCTGCGGCGATAATGAGATGACGCCGTATAATTTGGTCAATATGGCAAAGCTCGGCGGGCTTGATACAATAGCGCTGACGGACCACAACACCTGCCTTAACTGCCCCGCGGCGCTTAAGGTGGGCAAAAAAGCCGGTATAACCGTTGTCCCCGGCATGGAACTATGCACCTCGGAGGAGGTGCATATGATTTGCCTTTTACCGGATTTAGAGAGGGCACTGGATTTTTCCGCTTATGTGGCGGAGCGCATGCCGGCTATTAAAAACCGCCCGGATATTTTCGGCGACCAGTTCATTATGGACGCACAAGACCGGGTTACAGGCCACCATGAACAGCTGCTCATGGCAGCGAGCAGTATCAGCATTTCGCATGTTGTCAAAACGCTTGCGTCTTTCGGCGGCGTTTGCTACCCTGCGCACATCGACCGGCCGTCCTACAGCGTCCTTTCAAACCTCGGCAGCATCACGCCTGAAATGGGCTTTGGCGCAGTGGAACTGACCGCAGCGGCGGACTTAGCCGACTTGTTTAAACAGCACCCGATTTTAGAGGCGATGTTTATCGTCAAAGGCTCCGATGCCCACCGTTTGATGGATATTGGGGACGCGCGGCACACTATAGATTTAAAAAAGAATGATGCCGAGTCAGTCGTCGACTTTTTCAACAAATTGTTAGGTGAAAACCCCCAAAGTTGAGTCACTTTTTTTGTGGGATTAATGCAAAAATAGTGGCTTTCCTTGTTATTTCGTGTTATACTATATATAAGAATGCTCGGGCGCGGCTTTCTTTTTTTATGGTTGCGGCCGGTGCTTGGTAGCTATTTATTGTTAAGGAGGAAGGCAAAATGAAGAAAAAAATCAGTACGATCCCCTTTGCCGGAACTGCGGAGCAGGAAGTCTGCTTACAGAAAATTATTGCTGAGTCAAAGGACGACCCGAGCATGATTATCCATGTCATGCAGCAAGCGCAACTTATTTATGGTTATCTCCCCTTTGAAGTTCAGGTAATGATAGCCGATGGTATGGACATTCCGCTGGAAAAGATTTACGGAATATCCACCTTTTACACGCAGTTTGCGCTGTCGCCAAAAGGCAAGTACAGCGTTTCTGTTTGTTTGGGAACAGCCTGCTATGTCAAAGGCGCGCAGGACATTCTCGACAAAGTGACCGAAAAGCTCGGCATCGGCCCCGATGAGTGCACGGCAGACGGCCGGTTTTCAATCGATGCGTGCCGTTGTATCGGCGCATGCGGTTTAGCCCCTGTCATGATGATCAACGATGACGTTTACGGCAAACTGACCGTTGACCAAATCGACGGCATTCTCGACAAGTATCTCGACTAAAATATGCGTGAATTATCTTTAAACATTCTCGACATCGCACAAAATTCCATCGCCGCAAATGCCTCCTTGATCCGGATAGAAGTGGCGGAGGATACGGAAAAAGGCGAAATGCGCATTGTCATCGGCGACAACGGCCAAGGAATGACCCCGGAGCAAACACAAAGAGTCACAGACCCGTTTTACACCACAAGGACCACACGCAAGGTCGGCATGGGTACCTCGCTTTTTAAGATGGCGGCGGAAATGACGGGCGGCACTTTTAACATCCGATCGCAAGCCAACGAAGGCACGAAAGTCACCGCAGTTTTTAAAACACGCAGCGTGGATTTTACCCCGCTTGGTGATATGAACTCAACTATCTCGCTTTTAATTGCAATGAATCTCCACATTGATTTTATTTACCGCCACAGCGTTGACGGCAAGGCTTTCACCCTGCAGACAACCGAGCTCAAGCAAATCCTTGGTGATGTGCCCCTGAGCGAACCGGATGTTGTGGAATGGATTAAATCATATGTTGGAGAACAAACACAAATTATTCATGGAGGTGTATTACATGAAAACAATAGAAGAACTCAACGCTATCAGAGAAAAAGCAAAAGCAACCATGACCGTTAGAGAAGACAACGTCGACGTAATCCGTGTGGTCGTCGGTATGGCCACTTGTGGTATCGCCGCGGGTGCGCGCCCCGTTCTCAACGGTTTTATGGAAGAAGTCGCTCGGCGCAAACTGGGCAATATAGTGGTTTCGCAAACCGGTTGCATTGGCATGTGCCAGTATGAGCCGATTGTCGAAGTAATCGAAAAAGACAAAGAAAAGGTCACTTATGTAAGAATGACCGCGGACAGAGTTGCAAGAGTTGTCAGCGACCATTTGGTCAACAACAACGTTGTTACGGAGTTTACTGTCGGCGCTATTGCTAAATAGAGGAGGAAAGCTTATGTATCGTTCCCATGTGCTCGTTTGTGGCGGTACCGGTTGTACCTCCTCAAACAGTGAAGAAATTATTACGACCCTTGAGGAACAGCTTGTAGAAAAAGGTCTGGCGGATGAGATAAAAGTCATCAGGACCGGTTGTTTCGGCCTTTGCGCCATCGGCCCGATTATGATTGTCTACCCCGAAGGCTCCTTTTACAGCGAAGTCAAAGTGGACGACATCCCGGAAATTGTGGAAGAGCATCTGCTCAAAGGACGCATCGTCAAAAGACTGCTGTATGATGAAACCGTTGAGACAGACACCATCAAATCGCTCAATGAAACCGCTTTTTACAAAAAGCAAAAACGCGTTGCACTGCGCAACTGCGGTGTTATCAACCCCGAAAGCATTGAAGAATATATCGCTCTGGACGGATATCAGGCCCTTGCAAAATGCCTTACCGGGCTAAAACCGGCAGAAGTGATTCAAATCGTCAAGGATTCCGGACTGCGTGGCAGAGGCGGCGGCGGCTTCCCCACCGGACTCAAATGGGAATTTACCGCAAAAACCGAAGCCGACCAAAAGTATGTCGTGTGTAACGCCGACGAAGGCGACCCGGGCGCATTCATGGACCGTTCCGTACTCGAAGGCGACCCACACTGCATCGTCGAATCCATGACCATCTGCGGTTATGCCGTGGGCGCGACAGAAGGCTATGTTTATGTCCGTGCCGAATACCCGATTGCCGTAAACCGCTTGGAAGTAGCTATTAAGCAGGCGAAAGAGCAAGGTCTTCTTGGCAAGAACATTTTCGGTTCCGGTTTTGATTTTGACCTTCATATCCGCCTGGGAGCAGGTGCATTCGTCTGCGGTGAGGAAACGGCCTTGATGACGTCCATCGAAGGCAACCGCGGCGAACCACGTCCCCGTCCCCCTTACCCGGCCGTTAAAGGTCTTTTCGGCAAACCTACCACCGAAAATAATGTGGAAACATTTGCCAACATCCCACAGATTATTTTGCACGGAGCGGAAAGCTTCGCCGCAATGGGGACAGAAAAATCAAAAGGCACCAAAGTTTTCGCCCTGGGCGGCAACATTAAAAATACAGGCCTTGTGGAAATCCCGATGGGCACCACCCTGCGCGAAATCGTAGAAGAAATCGGCGGCGGTATCCCTAACGGCCACAAATTCAAAGCTGCCCAAACCGGCGGACCGTCCGGCGGCTGCATACCGAACCATCTTATTGACACGCCCATTGATTACGACAACCTCACAGCCATTGGCTGCATGATGGGTTCCGGCGGACTGATTGTCATGGACGACACGAACTGCATGGTGGACATCGCCCGTTTCTTCTTGGACTTTACGGTCGACGAATCCTGCGGAAAATGCGCCCCCTGCCGTATCGGCACAAAGCGTATGCTTGAAATGCTGGATAAAATCACCCACGGCACAGCGGAACTGGAAGACCTTGAAAAACTCGAAGAACTTGCACTGTATGTCAAAGAGAATTCCTTGTGTGGCTTGGGGCAGACGGCGCCAAACCCGGTACTGTCGACCATGAAGTTTTTCAAAGATGAATATATCGCCCACGTTGTGGATAAAAAATGCCCCGCAGGGGTTTGTAAAGCACTGCTGAATTACTATATTGACCCGAAAAAGTGCATCGGGTGTACACTTTGCGCAAGAGCGTGCCCGGTCGATGCGATCGCCGGGGTACCGAAGGGCTTGCATGTGATTGATACCAAGAAGTGTATCAAATGTGGCGCCTGTATGGACGCGTGCAAAAAAGTTAAAGCCGTCAGCAAGGTATAAGAAAGGAGGGGCTTAACAATGAAAACAGTAAATATTAAAATTAACGGACACGCAATCACTGTGCCGGCGGGCATTTCCATACTCGAAGCCGCCCGCGAAGCCGGTATTGAAATACCAACCCTTTGCTACTTGAAAGAAATCAACGAAATCGGTGCTTGCCGTATCTGCATGGTTGAGGTCAAGGGCGCCAGAGGTCTCGTGACCGCCTGCGTCTATCCCGTCAACGAAGGGATGGAAATTTTCACCAACACCGAAAAAGTCAGAAGAAGCCGTAAATTGACGCTTGAACTGATTCTTTCCACTCACGATAAAAGATGCCTCTCCTGTGTGCGCAGCGGTAACTGCGAACTGCAGCACCTGTGCAAAGAGTTTGGCGTGGACGACGAAGACTATTTCAAGGGTGAAAACATCCAGTATGAATTTGACGACTCCGTCGCTCATATGATCCGTGACAATAACAAATGTATCCTCTGCCGCCGGTGTGTCGCCGCATGCGAAGCACAAAAAGTTGCGGTCATCGGCGCGAACGCCAGAGGGTTCGATACGCATATCAGCTCCGCTTTCGACAAAGATTTGGCCAATGTATCCTGCATTTCATGCGGGCAATGCATCGTCAACTGCCCCACCGGCGCTCTTGTTGAAAAAGACGACAGCGCCCCTGTGCTCGCCGCTATCCACGACCCGAGCAAATTTGTTATCGTGCACACGGCGCCATCCATTCGTGTAACCCTTGGCGAAAGCTTCGGCATGCACATCGGCACGAATGTCCAAGGCAAAATGGTCGCAGCGCTCAGGCGCTTAGGTTTCGACAAAGTTTTTGACACCAACATCGGCGCGGACATGACCATCGTGGAAGAAGCTACCGAGTTCCTTGACCGTGTCCAAAACGGGGGCGTACTACCGATGATTACCTCCTGCTCACCGGGTTGGGTTAAATATTGTGAGCATTATTATCC
>JAAYFA010000161.1 GCA_012728445.1 Clostridiales bacterium
ACAACACTGAATGTGGACATCATGATAACAATTGCCATGAAAAAGCCAAGAATCCTTTTTAATCTGCTCATACTATTATCCCTCCATTTTTAGTTGTGCGGCAGAGTCTGCGTGCCGCGTCTTTTCAAAAGGCAACAAAAAAGTTCGTTCCGGTTGATTGGTAATCATGGTTCAGCTACTTACAGAATACAACTCCATTTTTCACCTACGGTATATAACAGCTTAGGATATAAATCAACTATAAATTCAACCTTTTAAGAAGATTTTTTAGCAATATGAATTAATTTTTCCGTAAGGTCCGGATATAGTCGTAAAGTTAAGAGGAAATCTGAATTTCACTGAAAAGATTCTTTTAATCAAGCCAAGCGTAATGGGCAATTGACTCGGCTGCCATCAAAACAAAATCCCGGGCAGGTAGAGTGGGCCGGCGGCAGAACGATGGTTGCTGTCGCTTAAATATTTTATTATTTAATTGTAAATGCGGTTGCGAACGGGTATAATGATATAGTATAGTTATATCTACCGAACGGAGGATTATTTATGAAAAATGTAAAACGCTTGCTTTCTCTTGTACTGATGGTCAGCCTCGTACTATCTTGCACCTTCATTGCGGTGCCCGTGCAAAGCGGTGCCGTCAAACAGCTTGCGCAGGTTGCGACCGTAGTCGAACCTGTGGAACAAATTGCTAAAAATGAGGTGGTTGCGGATACATTGCTGGAAGCGGCATCGTATGCAAGCACAAGCACAAATTCTGCCGCGGCCCCCCAAAGCCCCGGCACACAGGTGATCGCAGACAAGCTTGCCGCAGAAATAGGTGGTAAAACCCTGTTGGCAAAAGTTATCGACGGTGTTCTTTCCCCGCTGCGCGCCGTCACACCGGTTGACAGCAAAGAAGACTTGACCCTTGTGCTGAAAAAGGTTTTCATAGAAGTTGTCGGCGGTCTGGCAGACAACATTATTAAAGGGATTATCAAAGTCTTCCCGCAACGTGATTTCGTAGATTATGCGGATTACGAGTCGAAGAACTTTTTGCACGGCACCGGTGCTTATCGGACGGCCGCCGCTCAAAATGCGCGCTGGAACGTCGGGTATAATAGTGTCAGCATTATTCCGGACGATGTGCTGACTGCTCCGTATTTTAGCGCCGGCTACTTTAACAACTATCTCGGCAAAAATCCCATTACCGCCGTGCTTGACGACCAATGCTTCCGTGCAGTCGCTATCAGTGACGGCTCGGACAGCGGCATTGCTGTTTTCGTTTCGCTGGACGGTTTCTCTTTATCCAATACCAATGTCCGTGAGCTGCGTTCGCGCTTAGCGGATTTTATTGCGGATAAAAACATTGTCAGCCTCAATGTTACCACCACACACTCGCATTACTGCATCGATACCTCCGGGCTCGGTGTCAGCTTGCTGCCTTTCGTCGGTGAAAACATTATGGCCGGTATTCTTGGCAAAACGGACGAACTCAGTTCCA
Organism: Clostridiales bacterium; assembly: GCA_012728445.1. Taxonomy (GTDB): domain Bacteria; phylum Bacillota; class Clostridia; order Oscillospirales; family Acutalibacteraceae; genus UBA1447. The sequence continues at coordinate 1,478 of JAAYFA010000161.1, forward strand.
CCAACGAAAAGTTTATGGAAGGGTTATTCACCAAGGGCGCGCAAGCCGTGAAGGATGCCGTCAATACGATGAAACCCGGCAAATTATATTTCAGAACCACCGATATCGAAGATATGATTAGCGACAAACAAACACCGATTGTTTTTGACCCGAACGCCAACACCCTGCGTTTCGTGCCCGACAACCAAGGCGCAAACGAAATCTGGCTGGTCAACGCAGGCATCCATCCGACAGGCTATGACCGTGCTTCCACCGAGGTTTCCGCCGAGTATCCGTACGCGATTGTGAAATATGCCAAGGAACTTGTCGGCGCGGATGTTGCGTTCTATCAAGGCGCACAGAACGAAATTTCCAAGGGCGGCTCTATCCCAATGCCCGAAGGTTCTACGGAGTTTGACCGAATTCAGGCTTACGGCAACCAAATTGCACAGCGCATTATTGCATCGACCAATGATGTCGAGGTGGAACCCTACTTGAATGTTACCCATGCGGAAATATTTATGCCGATTGAAAACCCGATTCTGATGGCTGCGGCCAAGCTCAACATCATCAACAACATCTGTGTCAACACAACCGGTAAGTTAGAGGATGCCCTGCTCGTGACCGAGATGGGTTATGCGGAGTTTGGTTCCAAATTCGCCATCGCCATGGTGCCCGGCGAAATGACACCCGAACTTGCTTGGGGCGGTGCGAAAACCGCAGCCGAATCCTGGACAGGCAAGAACTGGAATTATCCGTCGATGGAAGAGCTTGCAGGCAGAAAACTCATTGTGTTCGGACTAACAAATGACCAAATCGGTTACATTATGCCGGACAATGATGTGGCGACAACCTTAGCGGACGCCCTTGGCGGCATTTTAGGGAAAGATGCCTTTGGCGAAAATAACAGCCATTATTCGGAGATGCTTACCACAAGCCGCAATGTTGGCTCAACCTTAATAAAATACTTTGCAGCAATGCTTGAAGATTTTAAAAACTAATAAACAAGCCGCAGGCCGCTCATTTCATTATGCGCGGCCTGCATTTTTTAAATGAATCGTGTTAAAAAAATGAAAAGGAAAGTGATCGGTATATTTGATTTTCTCGCGCCCAGGCAAGCAAAAGCTTTAAAAAGAGTCTTCACTTTATTCTTTGATTACAACGGCACTGCGACGAAACCTTTATTACGATTTTTTGCAATCATCACCGCCATTTTCCAGTTGCTGGGTCTGGGTTTTTCTGACACGCCGGTGACGCCTTTCGGGCCTGCGCTGGAGCTGAGTAAGTTCGAGCTTGTC
>JAAYFA010000378.1 GCA_012728445.1 Clostridiales bacterium
TCTTTATAATATTTTTTATATTGGTCGCACAGTCGCCTGCCATATACCAAAGCTTTTGTCAAGGAACGCTCGTCTGTGCCGTCAACAGCAAAGGTGTGCCCTATATTGCCCCCACCGATGTTTTCGGATATCTTCCACATACCCGGCAAATGCAAATCCGGGTTTTCAAAAACGCCGTCTTCAATTGCTTTTTCTAAATTTCTGTTGTCAGATCCGTTTCTCCGCGCAAAATCAATGTTTGTCCATAAACTGCAAAGTGTTCCGGCCATCATTTGTCCGTTTTCGTCGCCCTTGTCACATTCGACCCCTGCCATATAAGCAAGGTCAGCATCACCGGTACAATCAATATAAATTTTTGCTTGGACGACAAATATTCCGCTTTTTCCATTTAACACACAGCCGGTAATTGTCTGGCCTTCTGTCAAAACATCTATTAACGTTACGCCGAAAAGAAAATCGACACCCGCTTCAATTAGTAACTCCTCATATGCGCGTTTAAGGGCTTCCTGCTTTATGGAGAGGCTTTTATTCTTGCAGTATTCAGTACCGCCCAATTCCCACATCCTTTCCAATATTTCTTTTCCGATACCGGCGGCAAGGAAGTTTTCACCATCGCCAAACTGCATAAAACCGGGCACCATTCCGGCTGTTCCTTGTCCGCCAAGGCAATACTGTGCCTCGGCAAGGAAAACCGATGCGCCCGACCGCGCGGCTGCAACTGCTGCCGCACAGCCTGCCGGCCCGCCGCCGGCTATGAAAACATCAACATCTTGCCTGACTTCCAGGTCGTTTGTATAATACATTCTATTCATTTAACTCAGCTCCTGTCTAAAATAATCAAGTTCAATATTGACTTGATAGCCTACCTGATATATTATTGATTTGCAATTTTTATATATTGGTCTATTCCAAAATAACGTCCAGTTGCACAAAGGAGAATCTATATGGTTTTAACTGTAACATTAAACCCGGCAATCGACAAGACCTATTTTGTAAACAAAGTCACCCTCGGGCAAGAGGTAATTCGAGTAAGAAAGAACACGTATACTGCCGGTGGCGGCGGTATTAATGTGGCAAAAGTACTGAAGATTTTTGATGCCGATGTAACAGCAACCGGTTTCTTGGGCGGTTACAACGGCAAGTACATATCTTCTTTCCTTCGCAAAACAGACATTCACAGTGATTTTTTCCATGTGGAGGAAGAGACCAGAACCTGTATAAGTGTTGTTGAAGATTTTGAAGGCAGACATACAAGATTGCTCGAAAAAGGCCCGCAAATAACAGAGGATGAACTGAACGGTTTCCTTTCGTTATATGGCAGTCTTCTTGTCAAAAGTGAGACAGTTGTTTTGTCGGGCAGCGTTGCGGAAGGTATCAATACGGACATATATCCTCTGCTGATTAAAATCGCAAAAGATGCCGGCAAATGCGTTGTTTTGGATGCCTCAAAAGAACATCTGGCAGCGGGCATAAAAGCCTGCCCGAGTATCATTAAGCCCAATCAAGATGAACTGAGCGATTATCTTGGCAGAAAGATAGAAACAACAGAAGATTCCATCGCCGCGGCACAAGAACTCAGGGAAAGCGGAATTGACACGGTTATCGTTTCCTTAGGTCGTAACGGAGCAGTTTTCGCTACAGCCGGTGAGGCAATTGTCTGCAAACCGCCAAAGGTTAAGACCGTCAATTTTGTTGGTTGCGGTGATTCCCTTGTTGCCGGATATGCTGCGGGCTTGGCGAAAAAACTGTCCGTTACAGAGTGTGCAAAAATCGCAATTGCCGCCTCTGCCGCTAACGTGGAAAGTGAAGGTATCGCTTCTTTCAAAATGCCAAGATTTGAAGAGATACTAAAAGATGTCAGTGTTACCGTTTACCCAAATCGTTAAAACTTACCGGGTATAAACCATTGATATGTTTATGTGCCGCTGCAGCCGTAGCGGCGCTTTTTTATGCCTTCTCGCACCGAGCTGTTTCCTCATCATAAGCAATCATAAACTTCAGTATTTCCGCTTCACATTTAATGCCGGTAGAAGCGCCTCGGGCCATTACGCAGTGCGTACCCACAGCGTTACCAAACCTACCGCATTCATATAAGCTTTTACCTTTAATCACGGCTATTAAAAATCCGGCGCAAAATGAATCGCCTGCACCCGTGGTGTCAACCGGTTTTATTCTACCATAGGTTGGAATGAAATACTTTTCACCGTCTTGTGATTTTATAAAGCAACCGTCCTTACCCAGTTTAATAACAACAACTTTAGGCCCCATTGCCAAAAATACATCCGCCATTTCCTCAGGGTCTGTTTTTCCGGAAAGCTCAACAGCTTCCTCATAACTCGGCAAGAAGTAATCAAGGTAAGGCAGCGATGTTGCCAATACCTTCATCCACCGCCCCGTGGAATCCCAGGCGGTATCCAGCGCTGTTATCTTGCCAAGGTTTTTACATTTTTTGAGAAATTTAGCGCACTCATCGCCATCAAACCGTTGCATCAGCATAATGCCGGCGATAAAAACCAGCTTTGCTTTTTCGATGATGCAATAGTCAATATCGCTCTCGACGAGCGTCGCATTCTCGCCTTGACAATGGATAAAGGACCGCTCAGCATCTTCCGTTACAATCACCAACGACGCAGATGTTGCCCCATCTTTGCGAACGATAAGCCCATCCGTTTGCACGCTGTGCTCAACGAAAGCGATTTTAATAAAGTTGCCAAAACCGTCATCACCTATTTTGCCGACAATCGCGGCATTAATCCCAATTTTTGCCATCGCAATAGCGGCACTTGCGGCACAGCCTCCGGTATATAAAGCCAAGGTATCCACTAGTTCTAACTTGCCCTTTGAAGGGATAGTTTTGACAGGTCTTGCAATTGCATCGGCCACAATGACACCAA
>JAAYFA010000254.1 GCA_012728445.1 Clostridiales bacterium
ATTAAAATGCGTGATGTATGCCACTTGGCAATAGGGCAGCAGCAATTCGTATATTGCTTGACCGCCCACAACAAATATATCTTCCGCTTCAAATTGCTTTATCAGCTCCAGCAGTTCGTCAAGGCTGTGGCATATTGTTACGCCGTCAATCTGCAAGTCCTTTTTATCAGATAAAACAATGTTTGTTCTGTCTTTTAAAGGTTTTTGATTGGGCAAAGAGTAGAAAGTATTTTCTCCCATGACAACGACTTTGCCAATCGTTTTTTCTTTAAAATACCGCATATCCTCCGGTACGTGAAACAGCAAATCGTTGTTACACCCGATGCCCCAATTATTGTCAACCGATACAATCGTATTCATATTACACCTATTCTTTTCAAAATTATCATAAAATCAATCTTTATACTGCAACCGGAAATTTTATATTAAAGTCATGAAACCTATATCCGTCAAATGCAAAGCTTTCTGCCGAAAATTTATAAAAATCATCCACAGATTTATCCAACGTAAAAACAGGTGCCTCAAAGGGCTCTTTGCCGATAAGCTCCTCAACAATCGGTATGTGGCGGTCATAGATGTGTGCGTCGGCAATCACGTGTACAAGTTCGCCCACCTCGAGCCCGCTCACTTGCGCGAACATATGGACCAGCACAGCATACTGGCACACATTCCAATTATTGGCAACCAACATATCCTGCGAACGCTGGTTCAAAATACCGTTGAGCTTGTTGCCGGTCACATTGAACGTCATGCTGTAGGCACAAGGGTACAGCTGCATTTCAGATAAATCATGGTGATTATAAATATTAGTGATGATTCTGCGGCTCAACGGATTGTTTTTTAAATCGAACAGAACTCTGTCGACTTGATCAAACCGGCCTTCGGCATACTTGTGCTCTACGCCAAGTTGATAGCCGTATGCTTTACCGATGCTGCCTTGATTGTCTGCCCAAGCGTCCCAAATGCGGCTGTTCAAATCAGCTGTATTATTGGATTTTTTTTGCCAAATCCAAAGCAATTCGTCAATGGCATTTGTATAGTTTGTTTTGCGGATCGTGATGATAGGGAACTCCGCCGCCAAATCATACCGATTGACAAGGCAAAACTTTTTGACTGTATGTGCCGGTGTGCCATCATCCCAATGGGGACGCACATCATGGTCGCTGTCCCAAAAACCGTCAGCGAGAATTTCCTTGCAATTTTCAATAAAAAGCTTGTCTGCGCGACTCATAACTGTTACCCCGTCCCATTCATTTTACTGTTATTCTAAAGGGTTTACGGGATGGTGTCAACCGTCATTCGTGGCAAAAGACAAAAATGATACTTGTTTTATTTGATCAAATAGTTATAATAATAAAGACAACACAACAAAGAAGTACATCAGGAGGCAACTATGAACAGGCTTGAAATAGAAAAAATTTACAAATCTCCCCAAACTTATGCAAATACGAGTGTTACCGTTTGCGGTTGGGTTAAAACGAACCGAGATTCCAAGGAACTCGGTTTCATGGAAATCAACGACGGCAGCAGCTTTAAAGGTATCCAAGTCGTTTTTGAAACGAAGAAAGTCGAAAATTTTAAAGAGATTGCAAAGCTGAACGTCGGCTCGGCAGTTTGCGTTTCCGGCATCCTGATTTTAACGCCGCAGGCAGGGCAGCCGTTTGAAATTAATGCGGAAAGCGTAGGATAGAAGGATTGTCCGCACCCGACTACCCGTTACAAAAAAAGCGTCATACGCTCGAATATTTACGCACCATCAGCCATCTTCGCCCGCGGACAAACACCTACAACGCAGTGTTTAAAATCCGTTCGGTGGCCTCGTATGCGATACACAGCTTTTTTACAGAAAACGACTTTGTTTATGCCCACACGCCGATCATTTCAACCAGCGACTGCGAAGGAGCGGGGGAGATGTTCCGAGTGACGACGCTTGACCCTGCCCATACACCCTGTTTGGAAGACGGGTCGGTAGACCATTCAGAAGATTTCTTTGGTAAACCCGCCTACTTAACAGTTTCCGGTCAGCTTCAGGCAGAGACACTGGCCCATGCTTTCGGCAAAGTATACACCTTTGGGCCAACCTTCAGAGCGGAAAAATCTTATACCCAGCGCCATGCCGCAGAGTTTTGGATGGTTGAGCCGGAAATTGCCTTTGCGGATTTAGCCGACGATATGGCCTTAGCGGAAGCGATGATGAAGTATGTTTTGAATTATGTGCTTGAAAAATGCCCGGATGAACTGGCTTTCCTCAGTAAGTTTTATGACAAGGGACTGATAGAACGGCTTAACACCGTTGCAAACTCTGATTTTGCCCGCGTCACTTACACCAAAGCGGTTGAGATGCTGGAAGAGCATAACGATGAATTTGAATATAAAGTGCATTGGGGCTGTGATTTGCAAACCGAGCACGAACGCTTCCTAACCGAAAAGATATTTAAATGCCCCGTGTTTGTAACCGATTATCCAAAAGAGATCAAAGCGTTTTACATGCGACTGAATGACGATGGCAAAACGGTTGCCGCTATGGATCTTTTGGTGATGGGCATCGGTGAAATCATCGGTGGCAGTCAGAGGGAAGAACGCCTTGACGTGCTCACCAGCCGCATTGAAGAGTCGGGCTTGAATGCGGAAGATTATTGGTGGTACTTGGAACTGCGGAAGTTTGGCGGCACAAAGCATTGCGGTTTTGGTCTTGGTGTTGAAAGATTGATTATGTACATGACCGGCATTTCCAACATCCGTGACGTCATCCCGTTCCCAAGAACCACCGGCTCAGCAGATTTTTAACGAACAATAAGTGCAAATAGTAATTCGGTTAATGCATACCGCCTCAAAACATTTGTATGAGGCGGTATGATTTTGTCGCTATTGCAAGAAATATAGTTTGGACTTGCAAAAATTAGGAATATAAAGTATAATTACGGCTATTATCATTATATTATGTAGATTATTAAAAATGAAATTTCAAGACTATTCAAAATCACAACTTAAAGAAACATTTTCCGCCTTGCAAACAGAATATGAACACATTAAAGCGATTCAAGGCGGTTATTTTAATTTGTCAAAAAGAAACATATATCACGTAGCAAAGAATACTGCTAGAAATTTTTTGCAGATCATTGCAAATAATGCCGACATTGTATATTCACCAATAACGATATCAAA
>JAAYFA010000182.1 GCA_012728445.1 Clostridiales bacterium
ATACTGTTTTTTAAATGTTTTTTCTGCCATCTTTACGCTCCTTCAGGTTTATTGCACCAAGGCATGCCACTCACTTTTTGATAAACCCGCCATAGATAACCTTTGCGTCGTTCACTACAATAACAGCGTTGGCAAGTGAATCTTTAATAATGCTTACCGCTTGGGGGATACGTTTGCGTTTGATATGCAACAGCATCAACTCCCGCTTGCCGTCCTTCCCCTTGCCGCAGATTCCCGTCACAGCAAAGTTGTTTGCCCGAAGCTCGGTCGCCAACTTCTGACTTTCTTCACCATCAGGCACGATTACTTGCACCGAACACAGACCGAAAGCAAGCTTGTCTTCCATCCAGGAGCCGAGATAATTGCCGAAGGCAAAAGCGAGGGCAAAAACCAAAACCCGGAGCATGTCGTCCTTGAAGCCGGTCAGGACAGTCCCGGTGATAAACAACCATAGAAGGACTTCAATAAAAGCGATCAGGGAACCTTTCACTCTCTCCCCACGATTAATCAGCACAATTCGTACTGTTGAGACCGTGACCTCCAGAATTTTGCCGAAAAATATAACAAAATAGATGAGAATACCGCCTTGGTCAAAAAAATCCATATCTTTAAAAACTCCATTCAATAATATTATACGTTAACACGCGAAAAATTTCATCCGCATAGGCTAACTATCTGCGGCAAACTGCTGCAATTTTGACAAACACTTTGAGCAATTATACAATATATTTCATTATTTGTCGAGTGAGCGTATAAATATTGAGCAATGATAGTATAATAATACTTGTTTTCAATTGACAAAAACAGGCATAGATGTTAACATGTCTCCATATAATTTCTTTCTGTGCGCGCAAAACATATCTTCGAACAGGATGAGACCGCCTATACGTAATAAGGTATGCTAATACGACGCCGTATTTCATACGGTATCGTGTTTAAGTATAAAAATAAAGTTAGAGGAGATTGAAAATGAAAAAGATTCTGTGCATCATGCTCGTCCTTGTCCTCGCATTCGGCGCATTTTCCGGCTGTGATAAGGAGGAAGGCGACAAAACCACCAAAGCACCAACAGCCGAAACCATCAAAGTCGGCATCCTGGGTTGCCATACGGGTGACTATGCTGTTTATGGTTTGGCAGTTAAAAACGGCGCCACACTCTACATTGACAAGCTAAACGCCGAGGGCGGCATCAACGGCAAGAAAATCGAAATCATCGCATACGACAACAAGGCTGACAACGCTGAAGCCGTCAACGCTTTTGCGCGCATGGTCGACAAAGGCATCACAGGCCTGATCGGTGACGTGCTCACAGGCAATACGCTCGCAGTTGTTGCGGAAGCAAATCCGATCAACATGCCTATGGTAACAGCTTCCGCCACAGCGGACTCGGTCACCTATGATGCAGACAACGACAAAGTGTTCACCAATGTTTTCCGCACATGCTTTATCGACTCCTTCCAGGGCGAAAAGATGGCCCAATATGCTTCGGAAGTATTGGAAGCCAAAACTGCCGCTATCATTTATGAAACCGGCAACGACTACGCCATTGGTCTTAAAGATGCTTTTAAAGCTAAAGGC
>JAAYFA010000055.1 GCA_012728445.1 Clostridiales bacterium
GCTTTATAACCGAGCTTTTCAATGGTTTGTTTGATGGCGGAAAGTTTGACCTTTTTGCGGTCATACTCCACCGTCGCTTTTTCCGTCGCCAGATTAACCGTGGCGGCTGTCACACCGTCCATTTTAGCGATCATTTTTTCAATTCTTGCCGAACACGCAGCGCAGGTCATGCCCGCAATGGGGATAACAACGCTTGTGGTCTGCGGCAGTTCCGCAACAACGCCAAAGCCGATTTTTTCAATCGCTTCTTGAATAGTCGCCTCGGAAACTTTGCTCTCGTCATATGCCACCGTCAACTTTTCTGTTGCGGTGTTTACCGCGGCCTGCGTCACACCGTCAAGTTTGCCGACGACCTTTTCAATCCGCATCGCGCACGAAGCACAGGTCATACCGGTTATTTCGATCGTTTTGTTTGTAACAGCTTTTTCTGCTAAATCCAACTCGTCGCACCTCCTCGTATAAATGACTGTTCGGCTATTCTGTTTAGTTGCCACCGACAACATATTGTTTTAAAAACAACAAGGCTTCTTTATACCCCTCAAAGCCAAGCCCCATAAAAGTCTTAACGGCCGCCATACCCGCATAGGACACCTGACGAAACGCCTCGCGTTTAGCCACATTGGACAAATGCACCTCGACCGTGGGTATTGCAACCGCTTTTAAGGCATCCAAAATGGCAATGCTGGTATGAGTATAAGCGGCGGGGTTGATGACGATACCGTCAAACTTTGCATACGCTTGTTGAATGACATCCACTATCGCGCCTTCATGGTTGGACTGAAAAAGGTGGACATCTATATCGTTTTCGGCACAAACTTTTTCGATGAATGCCAACAGCTCCACGTAGCTTCCGTTGCCATAGACATCTTTTTCCCTGATGCCAAGCATGTTGATGTTTGGGCCGTTAATCACAAGTATCCGCATCGGCATTCAGTCCTTTCACCGTTTTAAAAAATCATGTTCAAGAAAGCTGTGCCATATCTCTTTGGCAACAACATCGGGGGTACTGTCGTTGTCTACTATTATATCACAATTCGCCCTATAAATCGGCAAGCGTTTTTCAGCCATCGCTGTGAGGTCCGTCGACAATGGACGACCTCGTAAAGCGAGCTTTTTCGGATCCCTTTGAACAAAAACCACAAATCCGTTTTGTTTGAGATTGAGGCGATTTTCGTCTCTTAAAACAGCGCCGCCGCCGGTAGAAATAATGAGTCCCTTTTCTTTCCCGATGCGCTCGACCGCCTGTGCTTCAAGATTCCTGAAATACTCTTCGCCGTAGCGTTCGAACAGTTCCGCTGTTGTCGTCCCGGCTTCGTGCTCGATGAGTTCATCCGTGTCCGCAAACGCTCTGCCTGTGAGTGCCGTCAAAGCCTTGCCGACGGTTGTTTTACCGCCACCGGGCATTCCGGTCAGCACAATATTGGTGCAGTCCAGCGTGAGTTCCCGAACAATTTCGTCCACACTTTTTTTCGGCACAATCTCTTGCCCGAAAAACAAGTCTGCGGATTCTTTTGCCTGTGCGGCCAACATCGCAAGTCCGTTAGCGTGGGGAATGCCAAGGCGTCTCGCCTCCAGCAAAAGTCTTGAAAAAAGAGGATTATATATCACATCCAAAACGCCGCAGCAATTCGGAAATTTTTCGAGCGCTACGGGGCTGCCTGCGGTGTTGGGGTA
>JAAYFA010000009.1 GCA_012728445.1 Clostridiales bacterium
GTCTTATTGCAACCAAGGCCAACCGTATTGCGAGGGCTGCACAGGGCCGTGTCGTGTGCGATTTTGGGGCTAGACGGGCGCATGGCTTTGATGCCGCTGTTTACGGTGCCAGAGCCGCCTTCATCGGCGGGGTCGAAGGCTCCTCCTGTACACTGTCGGAACTTAATATGGGCATACCCGTATTTGGCTCCATGGCACACAGCTGGGTACAGATGTTTGACAGCGAGTTGGAGGCCTTCTGCGCTTTCGCGAGGCAATACCCGGATAACTGCACCTTGCTCGTGGACACATACAACACCTTGAAGTCAGGCTTGCCCAATGCCATAGCGGCGTTCGAAAAAGAGCTGATCCCGCGTGGCTTTCGTCCAAAGGCGGTACGAATAGACAGCGGCGATATTGCTTATCTTTCCCGCAAGGTCCGGCGCTTGCTTGACGACGCCGGTTTTCCGGACTGTGAAATCATCGCTTCCAATTCGCTGGACGAATACATTATTCGAGATATGATAAGCCAAGGAGCAAAAGTGGATGTTTTTGCTGTGGGCGAACGGCTCGTTACTGCTGCGTCCTCCCCCGTATTTGGCGGCGTTTATAAACTGTGTGCTGTCGAACACGACGGCAAGACTCAGCCAAAAATAAAGATCAGCGAAAACGTAAGCAAGATAACCACACCCGGCTCTAAAAAAGTTTGGCGTCTATTTGACAGAGACACCGGCAAGGCTATTGCAGACTTGATTACGCTGGCCGATGAGGCACTCGATGAGAACGAGCCTTATGAGCTTTTTGACCCCGATTACACTTGGAAGCGCAAAATGGTCACGAACTTTGTTGCCCGCCCGCTGCTGCAAAGAATCTTTAAAAAGGGCAAATGCGTGTATGACCGACCAAGTCTTAAGGATATCGCCGTCTATTGTGCACAGCAGGTGGATACCTTATGGGAGGAAGTTTTGCGCTTTGAAAACCCCCACAACTATTATGTCGACTTGTCCCAAGCGCTCTGGAACGAGAAGCAAGCAATCATCGGGAAATATACCGGCAGCAAAAGCTAATACGACTGAAAACAAAAAATGGGTGCGGCTGTTAACCGCACCCATTAAGTTTTAGTCTTACGCTACGTTATAGTCCGTAAACACAGGATTCTTTTTTACCGCTTCGGGTTTTGGCTGCGGCACGGCAGCACACGCAGATTCTTGAGCACACTGCTGCGCACACCTGTGTTCTTGTTGCTTGCATCTTTGTTCCGCTGCCTTGCGGCGACGGCGATTACGAATATGGATGCCCACAGCGCGCAAAAATTTGTCTTCGAATGCAATAAACTTTTCTTCGTTCATGAAGCCCCAAACAAGGAACAACACCGCTATAATTTCAATTGTCGTTTTTACTGCAAAAGAGATTGTCATTATAAATCACTCCTCAAATCAACCTGAACATTTGTTCTTACTATCATCATTATAGCAGGCTTTTTGGGTTTGTCAACACAAATGTTCGATAAGATGAAATATTTTGTCCCTATAATAGGACTCCAACCGGAAAATGTCACCTTGTATACTTTTACAATTCGAGTGTATCACAAGATGTGGCCCTTGTCAACAAAATAACCACAACTAATTGATGTTTAGGCGGATTCCCGAAAGTTTTTTTACAATAAAAAAACGGGACCGTAGGCCTTTGAGCTTATACGATTCCGGGGCTGTCTTTTATTCTTTTGTCTGTTACCGGTTATTCTCTTTGTATTTCTGCGCTTTCGGCGCTCAGTGCTAACTCTTTGAGTTTTTCAATCGCTTCCTCTTTGTTCCTGCACAGCCTGAACAAAAGGAGTATCCGCTGTTCTTGGTGGTTCAGGCTTGCAAAAGTTTGTGCGTCTTCGCCGGCAGCCAGGTACTCTTCTACATTTTCTTTGAGAATATCAAGATCGCACCCCTTGATTTCAGCGAGGACATCCATTGATACATCAAAGATACAGCAGAGTTTGACCAGGGTGTCAACATTGGGTTTTATTTTGCCCGTTTCGTAATAAGTGTAGGTTGAACGGTCAACATTCAGCAAATCAGCTACCTGTTTTTGCGTCATGCGGTTGTTGAGCCGTAGCATTTTTAACATTTGATGAAGCATTTAATCTTCCTCACTCGAAAAATAATAATCTATTCCTCCACTTCATTATACTCTTTTAAACTTAATCGTCAACACCGATGACAAGATGTCGCATCAACATTACCGTTTATATTAAAGGCAAGGCGCCGCTTTTCTTCACAGTCATCCCTGCATCGCCTTGTTTTTGTAAGCGTTTTATGATAAAATTCTCCCAATGTTTAGGAGGTTCAATCATGACAGACAAAGCTATTTTTAGCAATACGAAGACATTTATTATTGACATGGACGGCACCTTTTATTTGGACAGTCATTTGATCGAAGGCGCGGTAGATTTTATTGACCGTTTAAAGGAATCGGGGCGTGATTTTTATTTTTTCACCAACAACTCCTCGAACAACGCGGATTCCTGCGTAAAAAAACTTGCGGCTATGGGGTTTGCGGCGCCGATTGAAAAAATCATTATATCCTCACACGTCACCATCGATTATTTAAAAAGACATCGTCCGGGGAAACATGTTTTCTTGCTTGGCAACGTGCTTTTGGAAGCAGACTTCCTGCAAGCAGGCATACACCTTGTAAAAGAAAAGCCGGATATCGTGGTGCTCGGGTTTGACACCACCCTTACTTATCAAAAAATGTGGGATGCGGTAAAGTACATTGATGGCGGGGCCGAGTACATTGCCACCCACCCCGATTTAAACTGCCCCACGGCTGACGGCTATATGCCGGACACCGGGTCGATGATTGAGCTCTTCGCCGCGTCAACCGGTAGACGGCCCGTCGTGATGGGCAAGCCCATGACAGCAACAGTAGATTACCTGACAAATTTGCTCGGGTGCGAAAGAAACGAACTGGCCTTTGTCGGCGATCGCTTAGCGACGGATATCGCCATCGGCGCGAATCATGGCATTCCGAGTGCACTTGTTTTAACCGGCGTTACGACGGTGGCGGAGTATGAGCATTCGACTGTTCGTGCGGGCGTGGTCGTCGAGCGCCTTTCGGCACTTTGCGACTATCTTTAAAGGAAACGATGCCATGAAACCTTTGCGAACAAAGCACCTTGTTACCGGTGCCCTGATCGCCGCGCTGTATGCGGGGCTTACCTATTTTTCAGCCATATGGGGGCTCGCCTACGGGCCGCTTCAACTTCGTGTATCCGAAGCGCTGACCATTCTGCCCATCTTAACCCCCGCCGCCATTCCCGGTTTAATCATCGGCTGTTTTATTGGCAACCTTGGCAGCCCATATGGTTTGGCGGATATCCTCTTCGGTACTTTCGCCACGGCGCTGGCTGCCATTTTCACCCGACTTTCCCGCAACATCCGCATCAAAAATGTTCCTTTCATCTCCCCGCTCGGACCGGTCATTTTTAACGCCTTGATTATCGGTGCGGAAATTATTTTTTTCATGGGGCGTGACGCCGGTTTTACGGCGTTTTTAGTAGCGGCGGGCTGGGTTGGCTTAAGTGAACTGATTGTCTGCTATGCGCTCGGACTTCCCTTGGGGCTGGCGCTGGAAAAGAACAACATTCTCGCCAAAACCGGCTTGTAAAAACCCACAAACAATTCACGGCGGAGCAAGTTGAAAAACCTGCTCCGCCGTTCTTTTTGGTTTATGGGGTTTTATGCCTCGACTGTTGGCTCCGTAGTCTGGGGCGCGTACATAGCCTTCATTCTCACAAGCTTGTTGTACTTCGCCTTGGCATCCGCTGCGGAACGATCCAAGAGCTCATCCGCAGCATCCGGCATAGCGCGGAACAGGGAACTGTAGCGTACTTCGTTCATAATAAAGTCGCGGTAGCTCTCGGTAGGCTCTTTGCTATCCAAGGTGAAGGGGTTCTTGCCTTGCTCAATCAGTCTCGGGTCAAAGCGGAAGTTGTGCCAGTAACCGGCCGCTACAGCTGCTTTTTCCTGAGTCATGCTGATGCCTAAGCCCCCTTTGATACCGTGGTTGATGCAGGGGGAGTATGCAATGATGATGGAAGGGTCGTCATAGCTTTCCGCTTCTCTGAATGCTTTGAGGCACTGGTTGTAGTCCGCACCCATGGCAACTTGTGCGACATACACATATTCGTAGGTCATTGCGATGTGTGCCAAATCTTTTTTCTTGACCGTTTTGCCCGATGCCGCGAACTTTGCAATAGCGCCGGTAGGGGTCGACTTGGACGCTTGACCGCCGGTGTTGGAATATACCTCAGTGTCAAAGACAAGGATGTTGATATTTTCGTTTTGTGCAATCACATGGTCCACGCCGCCGAAACCGATATCGTACGCCCAGCCGTCACCGCCGAATACCCAGAAGGATTTTTTGGCCATATAATCGCTGTCGGTCAATATGGTCTTAACAGCTGCTTTGCAGCAGTCTTTGTCAAACGTCGTGCTCTCGATGATGCTCAGCAGCGCCTGTGTGGCGGGGCCGTTTAATTCGCCGTTTTCTTTGGTTTCAACCCAGGCCGTGGCTGCTTCGACAACTGCGGGGTCTGTGCCTTCGCAGTCAATCAGAGTGGCAACACTTTCTGCCAAACGTTCGCGAATTTGGTCGTTGGCAAGCTTCATGCCAAAGCCGAACTCGGCATTATCTTCAAACAGAGAGTTTGCCCATGCCGGGCCTTTGCCCTGTTTGTTCAAGGTATATGGTGTGCTCGGCGCAGAGCCGCCCCAGATAGAGGAACAGCCTGTCGCGTTTGCGATAAACATTCTGTCGCCGAAAAGTTGGGTAACAAGCTTGGCATACGGTGTTTCGCCGCAACCCGAGCAAGCGCCCGAAAACTCAAACAACGGGGTTTTGAACTGGCTGCCTTTGACGGTGGAGATGGGGAACTTGGCCGCAACCTCCGGCTTTTCCGGCAAGGAAAGAGCATAGTTGAATTTTAATTGTTCCGGTACCTGAACCGCAAGCGGTTTCATCTCAAGCGCTTTGTTCCCCTTCATGCCGGGGCATACGTTCCTGCAAGAGCCGCAACCGGTGCAGTCGAGCGAGGATGTAGCGATGGCAAACTGCATGCCGGGTACACCGTTCATGGGCTTCATCTTCATGTCTTTGGGAGCTTTCGCCGCTTCTTCGTCCGTTAAAACAAACGGGCGGATAACGGCGTGCGGGCATACATAAGCGCAGAAGTTGCACTGAATGCAGTTTTCCGGTATCCAGTTCGGCACATCCACGGCAATACCGCGTTTTTCAAAAGCGGCGGATCCTTGCGGGAACGTACCATCGGCAGCGTGTGCAAAGGTGGAAACCGGTAGTTTATCGCCCAGCTGAGCGTTTACGGGGTGTAGAACATCCGTGACAAATTTCTTTAAGTCGGCGCGATTTGTGTCAACAACCGGAGCAACCGTAGCGATCTCGGCATTTGCCCAGTCAGCGGGTACCTCTACTTTAACCGCACCGGCAAATCCGCGGTCGATAGCCGCGTGGTTCATTGCAACAATCTTTTCGCCTTTTTTAGCAAAGGATTTCGTTGCGGCGTCTTTCATCAGTTTAACAATCTCGTCGCCCTTGATGATGCCGGTCAGTTTGAAGAAAGCGGCTTGCAACAAGGTGTTGACGCGCCCGCCGAGCCCGAGCTCTTTTGCAATGCTCGTAGCGTCGATGGTGTACAGGCTGATATCGTTTTTCGCCAAGTATTGTTTCATGGTGCCGGGCAGCATTTTGTTAAGCTCCTCGGGGGACCATGAGCAGTTGAGCAGGAAGATACCGCCCGGTTTTAAATCTTCAACCATTTGGTATTTATCAACATACGACGGGTTGTGGCAAGCCACAAAGTCGGCCATATGGATGTAGTAACTTGATTTGATCGGCTGTTCGCCGAAACGCAAATGGGAAACCGTGATGCCGCCCGACTTTTTGGAGTCGTAGGCAAAATACCCTTGTGCGTACATATCGGTGTTGTCGCCAATGATTTTAATGGAGTTCTGGTTTGCGCCAACCGTACCGTCTGCGCCAAGACCCCAGAATTTGCAGGAGAAGGTGCCCTTGGGTGTGGTATCCGGATTTTCTTTGTTTTCAAGTGAAAGGTTGGTGCAGTCATCCGTGATAGCAACCGTAAAGCGCTTTTTGGGCGCCGCGGCATCCATATTGCGGTAGACGGAGATGATGCTGCTCGGATTCGTATCCTTGGAACCCAAACCGTAGCGGCCACCGAGTACGGGAACATTTTCAAACGCGGTCTCTTTAAGGGATGAGACAATGTCCAGCCACAGCGGCTCGCCCACGGAGCCCGGCTCCTTCGTGCGGTCAAGTACGGAAATGCTCTTGACGGTGGAAGGCAAAGCTGCGAGCAAGTGCTTGGTGGAGAAGGGTCTAAAGAGGCGGACTTTGATAAGACCGACCTTTTCGCCGTTGGCGTTCAAATAATCAATCGTTTCTTCAATGGTATCGCACACGGAACCCATGGCGATAATAACTTTATCGGCATCCGGCGCGCCGTAGTAGTTGAACAGTTTATAATCCGTACCGATGCGGCTATTGACTTCGTTCATATAGTCTTCGGTGACCTGAACAACATTCTCATAATACGGGTTGCAAGCTTCACGCGCCTGGAAGAAGATATCCGGATTCTGTGCGGAACCGCGTAACACCGGGTGTTCGGGGTTGAGCGCACGACGACGGAAAGCGTTGACGGCATCCATATCCACCATTTCGGCAAGCTCTTTGTAATCCCACACGTTGATCTTTTGGATCTCATGCGAGGTTCTGAACCCATCAAAGAAGTGGACAAACGGGATGCGGCTTTTGATGGTGGAAAGGTGAGCGACTGCGCCCAGGTCCATGACTTCCTGCACATTGGTTGAGCAGAGCATGGCATAACCGGTTTGACGACAGGCATAAATATCCGAATGGTCGCCAAATATATTTAACGCGTGAGTGGCGAGACTGCGGGCCGATACATCAATCACATTCGGCAGCAATTCGCCCGCGATTTTATACATGTTCGGTATCATTAAAAGTAGGCCCTGCGACGCCGTGTAGGTGGTTGTCAGCGCTCCGGCTGTGAGCGAACCGTGTACGGCACCGGCTGCGCCGCCCTCGGACTGCATTTCGGAAACCTTAACCGTTTGCCCGAAAATGTTCTTAACACCGGCTGCGGACATCGCATCGGTTTCTTCCGCCATGTCGGATGATGGGGTTATTGGATAAATCGCTGCGACCTCCGTAAATGCATAGGACACATATGCGGCCGCAGTGTTCCCCTTCATGGTTTTGGACTTTCTTGCCATTAAAACATTCCTCCTTAGATTGTGCTATGTAAAATTATGTATTTCACCACCTGATATTTTAACATGTCGGGCGATGATTGTAAACCTGTAAAGCGACTCAATAATGGGCAAAGATGTCCGCTGTCCCGATGGATAATTTGTATATAATGTAACACGGGGTCGAAACAGCATTGTATTCCGGCGTAATCGGATGTTTTAGGCCGAAATGTGCTTGCCGCGGTGCAAATAACAACGTTACTGTGCCGGTTGCTGTTCAAGCCTCGTTTTCTCTGCTTTTTCGCACTTTTTTCTGTTTGACAGTTAAATCAATAGACTGTATAATGACTTTACTTAAAAGATTGAAAGGAGAACGTCCGATTATGGATGGTCCCGACCCTGCTACGAGTATTTTAATGCCTATCCTGATGCTTTTTCTGCTGATTTTGGTGAACGCATTTTTTGCGATGAGCGAAATAGCCATTGTCACACTCAACAACAACAAAATCGCACGTATGGCGGAAGACGGCGACAAAAAAGCCCGCCAAGTTGTTAAACTCACGGCGAATTCAAGCCACTTTCTTTCCACCATTCAAATTGGTATTACGCTTGCGGGCTTTTTGGCATCGGCTTCCGCTTCGCGCGCGTTCGTGGACAGGCTGGCCGATCTTATCAATAAAATTCCGTTTGTGGGGAGCAGCGACAGCTGGAAAAGGGTCGTCAGCGGCTTTTCCCTCGTTGCAATTA
>JAAYFA010000285.1 GCA_012728445.1 Clostridiales bacterium
AACAAGCGAAGAGTTTTTGAGATCAATTGATGCCGGTAAGTTTGACGCGGCTATTGTTGCGGTGGGGTCCAATACACAAGTTAGTATCATGGCAACCGTTTTATTGAAAGAATTAAAAGTAAAATTTGTCCTCGTAAAGGCTAAAGATGACTTCGAAGAAAAAATACTATATAAAATCGGAGCCGATAAAGTTATTCTGCCGGAAAAAGATATGGGCATTAAGGTGGCCCGCAATTTAGCGGCTGCTAATTTTTATGATATGATTGAAATATCTTCCGAATACAGCATCACAAGCGCGGCCGCACCCGAGTCCTGGTATGGCAAATCACTTGGTGAGCTTGGCGCTAGGGCAAGGTACGGGACAAACATCTTGGGCATAAAAAATAATGGAGAAACCAACATCATGCCAAATGCAAATACTGTTATTGAACGCGGTTCGGTGTTAATAATTTTGGGCACGAACAGTGATATTAAAAAGTTCGCCAGTGTAAAATAAGAAAGTTACCCCGCGAAAGGACGTATTGCTTTATGAAAGACGGTTTTATCAAAGTTGCCGCAGGTTCCGTTGCCGTAACGGTGGCGGACACAAAAGCCAATACCAAAACAATTAAAAATAGAATTGATCAGGCTGACACGGCGGGTGTAAATCTTCTCGTGCTGCCGGAGCTTTGCATAACGGGCTACACGTGCGGCGATTTATTCTATTCCGATACGCTGTTGACCGCTGCCGCGGATGCACTTGTGGAGATTTGCCGACATACGACCGACAAGTATCCTGTGGTGGTCGTCGGTCTGCCGATTAAGTACCGTAGTAAACTGTATAACTGCGCGGCTGTTATGCAAGGGGGCAAGTTGCTGGGACTGGTGCCAAAGACGCACTTGCCAAACTATGCGGAGTTTTATGAGAAACGTCAGTTCACCTCCGGCGATAGACTGCTTAATAAAAATGCCAATGCCAGAATAAACGGTAAGGCTGTACCTCTAAATAGTCGGTTGATTTTTTGCCACAATACAGTGGAAGATTACCGGTTCGGGGTTGAAATCTGTCAGGACCTATGGGCACCCGGTCCGCCGAGCCATGACCTTTGTCGGGCCGGAGCTGTTATTATCGCGAACCCTTCCGCGTCCAACGAGGTGGTTGCAAAAGAAGACTATAGGCGTCTGCTGGTTCGTTCAACATCGGCGCGACTTGTTTGCGGTTATATTCTTTGCAACGCCGGGCCGGAGGAGTCTACGCAAGACCTTGTTTTTTCTCGCCATCATATCATCGGCGAAAACGGAACCCTCTTGGCGGAAAACAAACCTTTTGAAGAACAGGATTTGCTGATAACCGAACTCGATTGTGGCTACCTTGCCAACGAAAGGCACAGGATGACCGCCTACGCTTGTGTACCGGATGAATCTTATACGGTCATTACCTTTAAACAAGCAGTCGGAGAAACCGGGCTTACCCGCAAGGTGGAAAAGAATCCGTTTATCCCAGCGGACGAACTCTTGCTCAATGAGCGTGCAGAAATGATTTTGCGTATTCAGGCATACGGGCTCAAAAAACGGTTGGAGCATGTCCGTTGTGACACCGCCGTACTCGGCATTTCCGGCGGGCTGGACAGCTGCCTTGCCTTGCTAGTGATGGTACGCACGATGGATATGATGCACCGTTCCCGCAAAGATATCGTTGCCATCACCATGCCATGCTTTGGTACGACCGAACGCACCAAAACAAATGCTGAAAAATTAAGCGAATATTTCGGCGTAACACTGAAAAAAATTGATATAACAAAAGCGGTAGAACAGCATTTTAAGGATATCAATCACGATAGCACCGTTTGTGATGTGACCTTTGAAAACGCGCAGGCGCGGGAGCGCACACAAGTGCTTATGGACATAGCCAATCAAGAAAACGGGATTGTTGTTGGCACAGGGGATTTGTCCGAGCTTGCGCTTGGTTGGGCAACCTATAACGGGGACCACATGTCCATGTATGGGGTGAATGCATCCGTGCCGAAAACATTGGTAAGGCACATCGTTCACTATGCCGCTCTCGAGGCGGACAAAGAACTTTCTGCTTTACTGATGGATATTTTGGATACACCGGTGTCACCCGAACTGTTGCCCGTCGGTAAAGACGGTGCGTGCAGCCAAAAAACGGAAGACTTGGTCGGACCATATGAGCTGCATGACTTTTTTCTTTACTATATGTTGCGACTTGGGTTTTCACCCTCAAAAATACGCAGGCTTGCAAACTATGCCTTTGCAGGCGTTTATTCAGACGAGCTTATCTTAAAGTGGCTTAAAGTGTTTATCAAACGTTTTTTTAGCCAACAGTTCAAGCGTTCTTGTATGCCTGATGGGCCAAAGGTTGGTTCTGTCAGCCTTTCACCAAGGGGCGACTGGCGTATGCCGTCTGATGCATCCGGCAAGCTATGGATGGATGAATTGACGTAGCCAGCTATCAAGAGTCAATAGCAAAAACTACGAAATTTTCAAAAAATCAAACTCTTGATAGCTGGCTACGCGGATTATATTTCTATTTCGCGAATTTTATCCGATAGATTTAGGAGCAACAATAATGCAAAACAAATGGCGTGATATTGCGTTGAAGATGACACAGTTTTTATATGGCCGTAACGGCTTCGATAAACTATCCGGTTTTCTGCTGATAACCGGGATGATTCTTAATGGTATCAATTCGCTCATAAGAGTATGGCGGCCATCTGTAACGGTGACTGCGATAATATCGGCTGTATCATTTTCACTGCTTGCTTTTGCGGTATTCCGAATCTTGTCGAGAAATGTGGAAAAGCGCCGCATGGAAGACTTCAAGTTCCGGAATCTGCTTAAACTGCTTGGCATCAGCAAAATCGGTTCCGAAAAAAGTGTTGCCATAAAAAACCTTAATCTGCGAATCCGCTATAGTAGGACACACCGATTTCGCAAATGCCCTAAGTGCAAAAGGTTACTGCGATTAAAAAAGAAAAGAGGCAAGCGCGAAATTGATTGCCCACATTGCGGCGAAAAAATGAAGGTCAGGATATGGATATAAAAATATCGGGCAACTGCACATAGAAAGCAGTTGCCCGTCATTTTTATCTTTTTTCAGATTAATATCGTCCGATATCCTCAAACGGAATTTGCTCAAACGCTGTGAGCTTTCTCAAGACCGGCGCATTGTCTCTGAGCAGATAATTACCGCCTTTAAAGGCAACAAAACCCGGGTTGAATAGCGGGCTTGGCCGGCAAGCGCATCGTCCCAATAAATACCGTCCGGCTTGAACTTGCCGGAGCCGATGTTGCTAATACTATTGTAACGCACAACATCGCCGTAAGCCGTCAAGTCCCGCCCGGCATAAATGGCACCGGCATCGCTCGATTGCGTGACAACGGTTTTTGAGTAGGGCTACAATTAAAGTTTTCATAAAGATGCCTCTTTTCATTTAAAAATCAGGCAAGTTTAATATAGCAGTTATACTCAGGAGTGTCAATAATCAGAAGATTTGTGTTTGCGTTTTACCTCTTAACACTCTATAATAATTTGACAATTAAGCTGCTCTATTAAATAGTTATACATCATAGTATTTCAATAATCATTACCTTTCAAGGAGGATGTAACGTGAAAAAATCAATCAACGCATGGTCGGTGAAATTCGAGACACCTTTTGAGGCGATGTTTACCGAAATTAAGGCGGCCGGTTTTGACGGAATTGAGTTGAATCTCGATAACCCGGGCGGCGCGCATGCCTTAACCTTTGAAACAACACCTGCGGAACTGGCCGAAATCAAAGCACTTTCCGAAAAATATGCCTTGCCCATCGGCAGTATTTCCACCTCTCTTTACGCCGGCACCATGGGCAGTGCGGATGAAGCAGATCGGCTGTTGGCAGGCAGAATACTGTTGAGACAGCTTGAGTTGGCAGAGGCTCTCGGAGCGACCGGTATTCTTGTGGTGCCCGGTGGCCCCACGGACAAGGTGAGCTTGAAAACAGCGTGGGAAAACTCGATATCGACGATGAAAGCACTTAAAAAAGATATCGAAGCCAAGAAGATTTTTGTCGGGGTAGAAAATGTATGGAACTGCTTTTTTACTTCACCCTTCGATATGGCTCGCTTTGTTGATGAGTTGGACTGCAAGTACATCGGCGCTTATTATGATGTAGGCAATGTGGCAGAGTTTTCGGATTCGGAAAATTGGATAGAAATCCTCGGCAGCCGAATCGGTAAAATACATGTTAAAGACTTCAAACGCAATAACGGCGCGTATTCCGGCGGAAAATGGGTTGACCTGCTCAGCGGCAGTGTTAACTGGTCCAAAGTCGTACCGGCATTAAGGGCCGCAGGTTTTGACGGTTACCTTACCGCAGAGGTTGGTAAAGATAATCAAGAACAAACGTATCCCGATTTTTACAGCATGGTTTCCAATCAACTGCAGACAATTATTAATATTAAATAAGATTCGTGAAGTGAGGGTTTATGATGAAAAAATGTGCAATGATCGGTTGCGGCGGCATCGGCGGCTACCACCTGGGGCATCTGGTTCAGTTCAAGGATATTATTGAGCTTGCGGGCTTTTGCGACCTGATTCCCGAAAAAGCGGGACAATTCTGCGAAAAAGCCGAAAGCGGGAAAGCGTACACGGATTATAAGACGATGTATGACGAGATCAAGCC